>JACVCA010000202.1 GCA_016742295.1 Alphaproteobacteria bacterium
AATTCTCTGGTGTTATATCAGTGGTTGTGATGGTGCCCATAGCACTGTGCGTCATATACTTGGTATTCCTTTTGTAGGTGCTGCTTATGAACAAGAATTCATCCTTGCTGACGTAACAGTGAACCAGAAAATTCCAAAGGATAATCTCACAGTTTTTATGAATAAAACTGGGATTTTACTGCACATTCCCTTACGTACAAACCTTAGTCGTCTAATTATCTTTGATATGAAGAGCATCAACACATTTGACAAGCCCTCCCTGACCCTTGAGGAAATCCAACAGCTTAGCCAAAGTATAACAGGGGGTGATTTTCAACTCTCAAACTTAATTTGGGTCTCACGCTTTCATCTCCATCATCGAGCTGTGCAAACCTATCAAAAAGGGCGCGCCTTTCTTGCGGGAGATGCTGCTCATATTCACTCACCTATAGGTGCTCAAGGAATGAACACAGGATTGCAGGATGCTACAAATCTTGCATGGAAAATAGCTTTGATTCTTAAATATCAAGCCCCTCAAGAATTACTTGAAACATATCAAACTGAACGCCAACGAATCGGAGAAATTCTTGTGAATACAACAGATCGCTTATTTGGCGCCGTTATAACAAAAAACTATTTTATCACTATTCTTAGGCTCTACGTTATGCCGTATATAATGCGCTTTTTGGTAAGATCAGTATGTTTTCGCAGGCGTATTTTTGGTTTTATATCGCAGTTAAATATCCATTATCATGATAACCCATTTATTTTTGAAAAAATAGACGGTGCAGACAGTAAGTTTCTATCAGGCCCACAAGCCGGACGGCGCGCTCCTGATGCCCCGATTCAGAATACAACACTTTTTAAGCGCTTAAGAGAAAAGCCCTTTAACATTTTACTTTTTTACCCTCGAAACCAAGCTCTTCATCAATTGCAGGAAAACAAAATTCTTAAATTGGAAAAAATATTAACCCCCATGATAGGGATTCATAGATTTACTGAACCAAAAGACCACAAGCTTCTTTATGAGCGCTATGGCATTACGGACTATGGTTCATATTTTATAAGGCCAGATGGCTATATTGGGTTTCGAAGCTTTGGAAGTGAGCTTGATAGTTTAAAAAATTATCTTCATAAACTTTTTGGTGTTAAGTCCCCTCTTTCAATTTCTTAGTTATTTACTAGTCAAATAGCCCTCTCCCCTCACCATTCTAGCGCGTTATATCCCGTCAGTTTTTGACTTTAGAGAATAAAGAAAATGTCTATAATTTTCCCCTGTTAACTCTCTACACTTCTTATGTATCATAGGAACTATAAATAGCGAGGTACAAATGCCTGAATCTTACACACTAGGAACTGAAGTATCATGGAAGTGGGGACGTGGAAATCCTAAAGGCAAAGTTGTCGAGGTTTATTCTACAACCGTAAGGAAAGTTCTTAAAGGAACCGAAATCACCAGAAAGGGAACTCCTGACAATCCTGCTTATTTTATTGAACAAGTCAATGGATCATATGTTTTAAAACTTCATAGCGAGCTTAATACCCAAAAATCTTCATTCTTTTAAAGATACTAAAGAAGTTTTTTGAGATATCGTAAGTTTAGTTTATATTTATATTTTCATCTTCAATCTCTTTATCTTTTAAGCATTTTCTTAGTCACTTCATTAGTGCTTTTCTCAGTGACTCTGATAAGTTTCAGGGAATTAACTCTATTTTTTTTCTGAGCTGTTCAACTTCTTGCAAATGCGCTTCAAGTTGAGCCTATGTCTGACTTGGGTCTTGGCGTCTATCTTAGCTTTACCTACTTATTTTCTGTAAATTAAGAGCACTAAAGGCGCTTGTATGGTATCATGAATTTCTGCTTAGTGATTTTTATAAAAGTGTAAATAGAATCTAGACTTTATCTTAAGAGGCCGTTAACCTGTCTGAAAATTTAATCCATAATAATGGTTCGCTATGAAATTATCGGCGTATTTTCTTCCTACTCTAAGGGAAACTCCAAGCGAAGCTACCATTGCTTCTCATAGGCTTATGCTTCGTGCGGGGATGATTCATCAAACAGCAGCCGGTATTTATTCTTGGCTGCCTATGGGGGTTCGAGTTTTAAAGAAAATTGAAGCCATTGTACGTGAGGAACAAAATCGTGCTGGCGCACAAGAGGTCATATTACCAACCATTCAACCTCTTGAACTATGGGCAGAAGGCGGGCGTCCGGATGCTATGGGTAAAGAAACTCTTCGGATGAAAGATCGTCATGAGCGGGAAATGCTCTACGCTCCTACAGCTGAAGAGGTTGTCACTGATCTATTTCGTAAAAATGTCATTTCTTATCGCAATTTGCCGCAACTTCTGTATCAAATTCATTGGAAATTCCGCGATGAAATTAGACCTCGTTTTGGTGTAATGCGCGGACGTGAATTTCTGATGAAGGATTGCTATTCATTTGATTTAGATCAGGAAAGTGCTCAAAAAAGCTATCTAAGAATGTTTAATTGCTATTTACAAACTTTTAAACGCATGGGGTTAAATGCCATTCCTGTCAAGGCTGATAGCGGAGCCATCGGCGGGGACCTCAGCCATGAATTTCAAATTGTAGCCTCAACTGGTGAAAGTGAAATTTTCTATGATGCAGCTTGGGATGATTTAAAATCGGGCAGCCAAGAAATTAATCCCCAAACTCTTATGAGCCTTTATGCAGCTGCAGATGAAATGCATGATGCACAAAATTGCTCTGTACCTAAGGAACGTCTTAAAATCGCTCGTGGTATTGAAGTCGGGCACGTTTTTTATCTCGGAACCAAATATTCGCAAGCTCTCAATGCCAAAGTTACTGACGCATCAGGTTATAATACTATTGTACACATGGAATTCTATGGGATTGGCGGCTCGCGCCTCATTGTGTCCATTATTTAAGTGTCACATGATTGTAAAGGCATTATCTGGCCTTAAATGGTGGC
>JACVCA010000203.1 GCA_016742295.1 Alphaproteobacteria bacterium
TATGGAACGTGCTCATATGCTGGATCCTTTGCGGTCCATAAAGTTTATCAATGACAATATCATAAAAATTGATCTTAATAATGCCACAGTTGTTTTTACCTCCTCAACCTGCTTTTCAAGTGAACTTCTGAGTCTTTTGACAAAAAGATTCCAGGAATTACCCTCATTACGCATGATCGCCTCGCTGAGAAAATTACCAAATTTGAAAGGATTTACGCTTACAAAAGAACTTGTGCTCCCTATGACCTGGTGTGCCAAGGTGCCAGTCTACATCTATGTAAAGAATAAATAGCATTTAAAATTTGACAATTTTGAAAAATTTAATTTGCTTTCTAAAGTAATGATATAAATAATGTTACAACTGCTTTAAGCTGCAGTATGCAAAGATTTTGCGTGCGACCAAGATTCCTTGGATTTGAATGGTAGAACCTCATGTCAGACATCACCAATAAACAAGTATTTTCATTCATTTTTAAAATGATGAAACCATTTCCGGTTGCAATTGGAGTAATGATCCTGGTAGCCATTTTTTTTGCTATTGATCTGTCTCTCAGGCCTTATGTTCTTAAAATAATTTTGAATCGTATTGCTGAACTTCCTCCTCACAACGTTTTTGTGTATTTAACAGGGCCGGTTATCGTGTATCTGACTCTCATGTTTACTGTTACAAGCGTGTATCGGCTGTATAGTTATTTTGTAGATATTAAAATGATACCTCAATTGCGTCAATATATCGCAAGTTCAATTTTCAAAATTTTATTAAATCATAGCCATCATTATTACCAAAATAATTTTTCAGGAAGTCTTGCCAATAAGGTGAGTGATTTAATCAGCTGTATCCCAGATATTATCCGCATTTGCATTGATCGTTTTTTGAGCAATGGTCTTGCTCTTATCATTGCATTCTATACACTTTGGCAAGTGAATATTAAACTTGCCTTTGTTCTTCTCGTTTGGATCAGCTTCTTTATGCTGGTATCCTTGTTACGCCTCAAAAGGCTCGTATATTTTTCAAGAGAATGGTCTGAGGGGGGATCAGTCATTACAGGCAAAATTGTTGATACCTTATCAAATATTCTTTCAGTTTGGCTATTTGCCCGACAAGATAAAGAACAAGAGTCTCTTGAATTGACTTTAAAAGAGGTAAAGAATGCTGAGATAAAGCTTCAGTGGACTTATTTTTGGATTTGGTTTTCTTATGGTTACTCTCATGTCATCTGCCAAGGGCTCTCATTTTATATTCTAATGCAAGGCTTCCAACAAGGCGAGCTTTCTGTTGGAGATTTCGGACTTGTTTTAACAATCAATTTTGCAATCAGTGATTTTTTATGGGAATTGACCAAGGATTTCTCAGATTTCTCAAAGTATTTAGGGCGAATTAGCCAAGCTTTACAAATTATTATGGTTCCATATGAAATCCAAGATCAATCAGGAGCCAATACATTGGTAGTTACCAAAGGTACAATTACCTTTGAGGAGGTAGAATTTCATTATAAAAATGCCAAGCCTCTTTTTGTAAATCTATCTGTTCACCTCGAAGCCGGACAAAAAGTGGGACTTGTGGGCTATTCAGGCAGCGGTAAAACAACATTTGTAAATTTAATTCTACGTTTGTTCGAGATTAAATCTGGACGAATTTTAATTGATAATAACAATATTCAGAAAGTCACCCAAGAGTCTCTCAGACAAGCTATTGGAATGATTCCCCAAGATCCTGGGCTTTTTCATCGCACTGTGATGGAAAATGTCCGCTATGCTAAAACCGAAGCTGATGATCAAGCAGTGATTGAGGCTGTCAAACGTGCTCATGCGGAAGACTTTATTACTGCATTACCAGAAAGTTATCAATCGATTGTAGGGGAAAAAGGCATCAAGCTTTCAGGTGGACAACGTCAACGGCTCGCAATTGCAAGAACTATTTTGAAGAATGCACCTATTTTGATCCTAGATGAAGCAACCAGTCAACTTGATTCTGTTACAGAAAGCTATATTCAAGACAGCCTGTGGACGTTGATGCAAGATAAGACAACTCTTGTCATAGCCCACCGTCTTTCAACTCTTTTACGTATGGATCGGATCTTAGTTTTTGATCAAGGGAAGATTGTCGAAGATGGCACCCATAAAGAGTTACTGGAAAAAGGGGGGCTTTATAAAACCTTGTGGGAAGCACAAGTTGGAGGATTTTTACCCGAAACACGTTAGTACAAGCTTTTTAGTTAAACTTCTTTAAATATTTATATATTCAGTTGTTAAGGATTACAATTATAAAAATATAATTTTTTAAGTCTTATAAGAGAGTGGGATAAGATTAAAGCTGCATAGGGTATTTAAAGAATTTGCAATTATGAAGATCAAGAAGCATCGAACATTAGATTTAAAAAAATTCATAACAGTTCAGGAGAGGGTATAATTACATGAGAGCATTAAAGACAATCCTCATTACAACCAGTCTATTGTTAGGGTTAAGCATGTCTGTGCTTGCATCAGACAACCAGGAAGAGTTTGGCTCTCCTTCTTCTAAAAAAAGGCCAAGAGATCATCCTTCTCCCTCGAGTGAAAACAATGATATCCCTGCATGGATACTCGACACTCTTATTTTCTACGATATCTCTGCATGGAGGTTCGATCTCCCTGATGAGCTTGTAGCCATGATTGTTTCCTCCCTTCCAAGAAAAGATCAGGTAAGCGCAAGGCGCGTTTCTCGTTCAATAAAGAGAATCATAGATGAGCTTGTTTGGCCTCAGCAATCAGGGATTATGAAAGGGTATTGTTTATCTGTAGCCATTGATACGATCAAGTCTCTTCCCTTTCAATCTTTTAAACTCGAATTTGACAGGTGGGTGGATAAGGATATTGAATCATTGTCGTTGCTTACTAATCTTACACATCTGGATGTTGAGAGTACTCAGCTTAGACC
>JACVCA010000204.1 GCA_016742295.1 Alphaproteobacteria bacterium
GTATGATCTCAAGCGCACGCTCAGAGGTCGCCATTTTAACTTCAGAATCTTTAAAATTATGCATATGTATGGCTGAGATAATCTCCTCAAGCCTTAAAGTCGCAGTTCCCACTTTACCAACCACAAGACCAGCTGCAATATTTGCAAGCTGCGCTGCATGTTTAAAAGATGCTCCACTTGCATAAGCAGCTGCAAAGATTGCCATAACAGTGTCACCGGCTCCAGAAACATCAAAAACTTCTCGAACCTCAGCTGCAATATGCTCGATTGTACCTCGATTATCAACAAGCGTCATCCCCTGAGCTCCACGCGTAACAAGGACGGCTTGAATTGCATACTGTTCTATAAGGACTTTGGCAGCTTCAACTACCTCAGCATTACTACCAGTTGGCATTCCCATTGCAAGTGCCAGCTCTTTATGATTTGGAGTTAAAATGGTAGCACCCTTATAACGCGAAAAATCCGTTCCTTTAGGATCAATCAAGACAGGCTTATGATGCTTTAAAATAATATCTAAAATTGCACGTTCAACACCTTGAGCAAACAGGCCTTTATTATAATCAGATAAGACAACCACATCATAATGCACAAGTTGATCTTCAATTGCTGCCAACAAAATTTTTACTGAGGACGGAGTAAGTGGAAAGGATACTTCACGATCAACTCGCAGCAATTGTTGACTGCCAACTACATAACGGGTCTTTAAGGTCGTCGGTCGATTGTTTTCTGAAATCAATGATAGGGAGACTAAGTTGAGTTCTGAAAGCAATTCACGTAGACGGTTGCCTTCTTCATCTGATCCTATAACGCTTGCCAAACCACAGGATATACCTAAAGTTGCTAAATTATGTAAAACGTTTGCAGCACCACCCAATCCATGGGTAGCATGTATCTTTTTGAATATAGGTACAGGGGCTTCCGGAGAAATACGTTCAACTAACCCATCCACAAAATAATCGAGCATGATGTCACCAATACACATGACTCGGGCAGTTTTTATTTGATCAATAATTTTTAGTAAAACAGCGGCATCCATTTTCTCATGTCTCAAGGTTGATCAGATTGGCCTTTTACACCAACCCTAAAGATAATTCCAGCGCTCCACATAGCATCTGACCTAAAGTAATATGCATTTCTTGTATACGGCTTGTCGTTTGAGAAGGAACAGCAAGAATAATATCTGTAAAACTCTTCAAATCTTCTTCATAGGGGCCTGTAAAAGCAACCGTCTTGAGTCCTTTCTCATGCGCAGCTTTAAGTGCTAAAATCACATTCTGGCTCCGCCCAGAGGTACTGATACCTATTGCTATATCTCCAGGCTGTCCGATGGCTTCAATTTGGCGCGCAAAAAGCTGTTCAAATCCCAAATCATTTCCAATAGCCGTCAAGGTTGAAGTATCCGTTGTAAGAGCAAGAGCGGGGATTGCAGGACGATTTTTCTTAAAACGCACGGTGAGCTCAGTCGCTAAATGTTGTGCATCAGCAGCACTACCTCCATTGCCAAAGAACAAAATTTTTTTCCCTGCTTGTACTGAACTTAAACAGCTTTTTAAAAGTCCCTGAAAAGGCATAAAAAGTGCATGCGATGTTGCATGAGCAACATTAATATGCTCGATAAATTCATCATGGAAGAATTCTTCAAGAGTAGAGAGAAATTTTGTATTTTCCATGATTATAGTTTAAAAATGGATTACAATATTGGTTGCCCCTGGAACTGTAACGTAAGGTTCGGTTTCAAAGGCTACTCGTTCCCCTGAAAACAAGCGATTTTCTGAGAAAATATGACGCCATTTTTGTAAAATGCAGTTATTTTCTACTGTTTTTTCCCCCATGAGCCAGGACCATACACGCGAAAACCATCCAAGTTGCTCGCAACTTCCCCTAAGATTAATAATCAAAGGTGGAATTGTTATGACTTGTTGAGACGTATTTACGACTTCCCCCTTAACAATTAAATAGGTTTTACCATTTTCTTCCATATACATAGATGAAGTGTTTTCAATTTTTAAACCTGCACCTGGTGGCGTTACAGATAATCCAACCATTTGATAGGCCTGCTTTGCTGGAGGCCACATATGAACAATTGAATATCGTGCGATATATAAAGACCCTAGTGATAAAAGTATAGCTGCAACGAAACATAAAATTCCAAACGGTAATGAAAATGTCTTTGAAGACGGCCGCAAGGAAGGACTCTCTTCAGCTTGATTTATGCTTTCAGTCTCATCTCCAGGTTCATAAGGTTCTTCAAGGCGTTCTTGAAGCCAGGTGTGATTACATGCAACACAACGTACCTTCCGACCCTTAGGACCAATCATTTCGTCCTTAACAAGATATCTTTTTCCACAATATTGACAGTTTAAGATCATCACAACGCCTTTTTCAAATCTCTAATATACTCTTAAAGTTCGTTATAGATGTTCACGCCTCTGAAAGCAAGCCGTATAGCCTATAGGACTTCCTGCTTTCTTTTTCGCTCTCATCATATCATAGTGATTTAAGGGTCACTACTCTTGATTAAACACTTTCATAACTACAGACACTCTAGACGAAAGGCATAAAACTATGGCATTTTATGTAAAATTTAAGAAAATTGGCAAATACTATGGGAAATAATCCAAATATCGTTCAGTTTGAAAACGTAAGCATGCGCTATGGGCTAGGGGCAGACATCTTTCATAATGTTAGCTTTAAATTGCAGCAAGGTTCCTTCCATTTTTTAACAGGTCCAAGTGGTGCCGGGAAATCTTCACTGATCCGTATGATGTATTTAGGACATCAAAATTACCGAGGTAGTGTAAAACTTTTTGATCGTGACGCTGCTAGCATAGGTCCAGGGGACCTACCGGGTTTCAGACAAAATATTGGGATTGTGTTTCAAGATTTCCATCTCCTTGATCATATTTCAGCAATTGAT
>JACVCA010000205.1 GCA_016742295.1 Alphaproteobacteria bacterium
AGCATGGACTGGGACAAATTAAGGATATTTTACTTTGTAGCAAAGTCAGGAAGCTTTACACAAGCTGCTAACATATTAAATATTAGCCAACCAGCTTTAAGTAGAAGTATTTCCAACTTAGAAGGCCGGCTCAAAATACAGCTTTTTCATCGACATGCAAAGGGAATCACCTTAACCAAAGAAGGAGAAATTATCTTTGAAGCAGCAACTAAAATGTATAATGACTTTTCCCAAGCCCAACAAAAAATTAATGAAAACAAACAAGAGATTAATGGTCAACTTACGATTGCTTCAACCGCAGGGTTCGCAGAATTATATCTCACACCCTGTATCCCTGCTTTTTTAGAGAAGTATCCTGAGGTCATACTTAATATTAATGCCAATGATATTTTACCCGATATAAACTTGCAAGAACCGGATATTTTAATTGGCCCTTATATCACTGATCAACCTAGATTAACTCAAGAACTTCTAACGGTGTTCCAATTAAAATTATACGCATCTCCAGGCTATCTTAAAAAATTTGGCACTCCCCTCACCTTAAAAGATCTTGATGATCATCGGCTTATTGGATTTGGAACTCATAAAATAAACCCCTTTTTGCCTCTTAATTGGCATTTATCTGCTGGCAAACCAGAAGGCGAAGTAAGACAACCTTATCTCCAAATTAATCTTGCTTCCAGCCGTTGTAAATTTGCTGCAAGTGATCTTGGTATCATAACGATTCCTTGTGAAACTCCTGAGCTTGATAAATGGAATTTAATTGAAATACTCAGCCACATACCTGGCCCTGTAATTAAAATGTATTACATTTATAGCGAACACGTTAAAAACTATAGAAAAGTGCAAGTATTGGGGGAATTTCTCAAGGATACTTTTTCAAAATATAGATAAAAAAACACATTATTTTTTTGCTTAATTTCGCAAGGTATGTAAAGTTATTTTTATCAAATGAGCAATTTTCATAAAAGAATTAAAAAGAGGTTATTGTGAAAGAGATAAATTGGAAAATTTTATTCACAACCGTTATTGGGACAGCGCTCGAATTCTATGATTTTGTGATTTATGGTTTTCTGGCTCCTATTATTGCTCCTTTATTCTTTCCTACAGGTAATCCAACCATTTCTTTTATTTTAAGCTTAGGTGTCTTTGCCTTAGGATTTTTGGCACGCCCCTTAGGAGGATTTGTATTTGGCCATATTGGTGATCGTTATGGAAGGAAAAAGGCGCTGGCTTTCTCAGTAATTTTAATGGCATTACCAACTTTTCTCATTGGCTTGTTACCAACTTATTCTCAAATAGGATTCTTTGCCCCTTTGCTTCTTGTTAATTGTAGATTATTGCAGGGAATTTGCACAGGCGGGGAATATAATGGAGCAGGAATCTTTGTTGTTGAGCATACAAAAGATCATAAAAAAGGGTTTGTTAGCGGGGTGCTTATATCCGGCTGCGTCATTGGAATGTTGATAGGATCGGGGGTGAGTATGATAGTGTCATCACTCAGCTTCTCTTGGAGAATCCCCTTTCTCCTGGGGATTATGCCAGGTATTTTAGGATATTATATCCGTCGTTCGGTTAACGAGAGCCCAGCTTTTGAAAAGATTAGAAAACACCAGAACTTAAGCCAGAACTTAAATAATCGCACGCCCATAAAATTCTTAAATGTTTTAAGAGTAGCAGGTATTGCAAGTTTTGCTGCTGCCTTATTTTACTTTCAGTTCATTCTTCTTAATAGCTTTATGCCACAAGTTTCCTCGATAAACTCAACTGACATGATCAAAATATCGAGTGCCGCCACGGTAGGATATTTATTTTTTCTAATTTTAATGGGATGGGTTTCTGATTATATAGGACATATAACCTTAATGAAAATAGCTGCATTAATAACTATTATTTTCTATTATCCGTTATTTTATTTTGCACTCAATAGTGGAATTATGGGGGTTATTTTGTTTCAATTTTTCTCTGCTTTTTTATTAGGTTCTTATATTTCACCTTCTCATGCTGTCATGGTAAAGCTTTTCCCCATTGAAAAAAGATATTCAAGTATCTCAATAAGTTACAGCGTTGGCTTATCTTTGTTTGGAGGAACAGCCCCTATGTTTGCAATGATTCTTTATCACCAAACGAATTTAGCAACTGCACCGGCTTTCTATATTATTTTGTGTGCGGCTATTGGGTTTTTAGCCGTTTATCAACTGCCCTCTGCAACAACTTTTAAAATTTTCCCCTTTTTCAACAAGGCTTATAGGCAATAATGCCCACGCTTTCTCTACCGTCTAATTGAATATCATCAGGAAAATCAGCTCTTTCAAACATCCCGACCTTTTCGACCACAAATCCATAGCTTGAAACAACCCTACTGAGAGTTTCAGCATCGAAAAAGTGCATGAGTCTGGGAAGGTGTTTTGCACGCATGATATTGTATTCAGAAATATCTTCAATAAGACCAGGCCATTCCGCGCCACGCGCTTTCCGATCTTCAAAAATAGGAATGAAAGCTTTATAATTTTTTAAGTACGGGGTTTCACATACAATAAATAATTTACCTCCCGGGACAAGTAATTCAACAAAATTTTTGAATGCACCATCTATTTCTTGAGGGGTGAAAAAATGAATGACCCGTGAAGAAAAAATAGCACCAAAGCTCTCAGGATTAAGGTGTACATCTTCAGGAAATTTTCCTGCCACAAATTTAATGTGTGGTTCCATGGCTTGTGTAAGGTAATTTTTTAAAACTTCCAAATGAGAAGGATCAAGGTCATTTACAACCATTGTTGCCCCTTTTTTTAGTGCTTCTAAAGTGACCGCACCGTAGGCAGCACCAATTTCTAAGCAAGGAAGCTGTGAGTGAGAGGCATAGTTAATAAACGCCTGAGCATAAGGATCAATAG
>JACVCA010000206.1 GCA_016742295.1 Alphaproteobacteria bacterium
GTTGTGGCACAACTGAAGCCATGGTGTGAAATGTTCTGTGATCGAATAATATATGTTCATAAATATCATCAGACATTATATAAACGTGAGGGTGGCGCATGAGTACATCTGCTAGTGCAATCAATTCTTGTTTGGTATAAACGGCACCCGTGGGATTATTAGGTGAATTTAAAAGTAACCATTTTGTTTTTGGAGTAATTGCCTTTTCAAGGGCCTCTGGGTTAAGTTTCAAACTATTTTCTGCCGGACATTCTACAAAGATGGGTTCCCCTTCAGCAAGCGTGACTATCTCTGGATAAGACACCCAATAGGGGGCGGGGATGATAACCTGGTCGCCGGGGTTGAGGGTAGCCATAAAGGCATTATAGAGGGCTTGTTTAGCACCTGTGCTTACTATGATTTCATCAAGCTCGTATTCTAGATTATTTTCTTGTTTAAACTTTTTTTGAATGGCTTTTTTAAGAGCGGGAATGCCGTCCACAGGGGTATAAAGAGTTTGACCACTTTGCATAGCATGAATTGCAGCCTCTTGAGCAGCTTGGGGTGTTGGAAAGTCGGGTTCTCCACCTGCCAAATTTATAATATCGTAGCCTTTTGCAGTAAGTTCTCTCGTTTTCTCAATGATTGAAAAAATTGGAGAGGGTTTGATGGCTTGCACGCGTGTACTCAAAAAATTCATAGAGAGTCTCATTTCTTTGTTCAAAAAGCTGACTTTAAATTGTTATTATTATAAAGAGTTGCAGGGGATTTTAAAGGGTTTTGTAAATTTAAATAGAAATTGCATACCCTTGAGTCTTCCTGAAATTTTTTGTCATAATTGCACCCTTGGTTGCCACTGTGGTATATGACAATGTTGAATCAAAATTTAATCAAGCAGGACAATTATAATGGCCAAGACCCACCTGATGACTGTCATCCTTGCTGCAGGGAAGGGGACACGCATGGTTTCTGATCTCCCTAAGGTATGCCATGCTTTGGGAGGCAGGCCAATGCTTGCCTATGTCCTTGATGTAGCTCGCAAATTAGAGAGTGTGAAGATTGTTACAGTTATTGGGCCTGATATGCCTGTCGTTGAAAGTATTGTGGATGAATTTTCCAAAACTCATGATTTGAAGATTGAAACCGTCATTCAAAAAACGCAACAAGGGACAGGTCATGCATTAATGACAGCTCAAGATCATCTCAAAGGCTTTGAAGGCAATGTTCTTGTGTTGTTTGGGGATACACCTCTTATCACTCATTCTACCTTAGAAAAGCTTGTGAGCTTTAAAAACGCAGCTTCTGAAACTACAATTATTCTTATGGGAATACGTCCGGAGGATCCTTTGTGCTATGGCCGTATTTCTCTTAAGCCTGGCGGCGATGTTGAGGCAATTATTGAGCACGCTGATGCAACAACAGAACAACTGCAAAACCCTTTGTGTAACTCCGGCGTGATGTTGATTGATGGGAAAGCTTTATTAGGCCTTTTAGCTAAGCTTACCTGTAATAATGCAAACAAGGAGTATTATTTGACTGATCTTGTTTCAATTGCCAACCTTCAAGGGCTAAGAGTGGAGTTTGTTGAAGCTCAAGCGGATGAATTAGCGGGGATCAATACTCGCCAGGATCTAGCCGCTGCAGAAAAGATTTTGCAAAATCATTGGCGTCAGCAAGCAATGGCTAAGGGTGCAACACTAATTGATCCAGAAACCGTATTTTTCAGTTATGACACTCAATTAGGACGTGACGTAAAAATTGAGCCAAATGTGATTTTTGGCCCGGGTGTTTGTGTGCGTAACCAGGTGACAATCCGAGCATTTTGTCGAATTGAGGGTGCTTTGATTGAAGATAATGCAATTGTGGGACCTTTTGCCCATTTGCGCCCTGAAACGCATATTGGTCAAAAAGTACGCATTGGTAATTTTGTTGAAGTTAAAAAATCAAAGATCCGCGAAGGGGCTAAAGTTAATCACCTCAGTTATATTGGTGATTGTGATATGGGTGCTCGAACCAATATCGGTGCTGGAACGATTACCTGTAATTATGATGGATTTCAGAAATTTCAGACTGTCATTGGCGAGCAAGTCTCAATTGGTGCGAATACTTCCTTAATTGCACCGGTAGAAATCGGCAATAAAGCCGTTATCGGAGCCGGAAGTGTGGTTACTCGTAAGGTCTCACCCGACTCCTTAGCTTATAGCCGTGCGCCTCAGCAAGAGTTGATAGGGGGTGGGGCACGATACCGACGCAAACACTCAAAACTTAAAATTATTCCCAAGAAGGTTTAAAACATGTGTGGAATTGTAGGAATTGTTGGTAACAAAGCTGTTAGTGATAGGTTAATCGAAGGTTTAAAAGGTATTGAGTATCGAGGTTATGATTCTGCGGGAATTGCAACAATTGTAGAGGGTGCCATTGATCATCGCAGAGCTAAAGGTAAACTCATTCACTTAGAAAATCTTATTCGCGAACAGCCCCTATCAGGTTTCACAGGCATTGGTCATACACGTTGGGCAACACATGGCGTTCCAAGCCTTGTAAATACTCACCCTCATTTTAACCACCGGTTGGCCATTGTTCATAATGGAATTATTGAAAATCATGTCGAATTGCGGAACGAGCTAAAAGCTAAAGGGTATACCTTTAAAAGCGACACTGATACGGAAGTTGTTTTGTATCTCATTGATACTTTCTTAGAACTTGGATTGTCTCCTCAAGCTGCAACCTCTCAAGCATTAAAGCGCTGTAATGGAGCCTATGCTTTGGGAATTATTTTTGCAGAATATCCTGAACTGTTGATTGGAGCTCGGCAAGGAAGCCCTCTTGCAGTAGGGTACGGAGAGGGTGAAATGTATATTGGTTCAGATGCCTTAGCATTAATGCCCTATACCA
>JACVCA010000207.1 GCA_016742295.1 Alphaproteobacteria bacterium
AATCTATCTTCCCTTGTTTCCTGATTGTTTACAAGTACTCGATTGACTTGATCAGTCGTATGGGACCACCTTACAATAGAGGGGCCAACAAGTCCATAAAGCATGGTATTAGGCATTATTCTAGAACCAGGCTTAGCAAGAATATCAACATAATAATTGATTTTAAATTCATGATAAAAATGAGTCATATTTTTTAAAGGTGCCCTTGATCTTGTTTTTGCCCCTACATAACGCCAGCTGGAAATAAGACCAAGATAATAATCATTTAAAATTATGGTCCCTAATTCAATAGATGGAGCCACATTAACTTGTTTTCTTGTCTGGGCTCGATCACTTTGATAATTAAAAGAAAAAGGTGAATAGTTATCTTTTAATTTTGCTTCTGCATTAAGGTATTCCACAGCAAGACCAAAACCAATTCGTCCTTGATCAAAATATGAAACTGGCATGGTTGTAGAGCTGGTTGCAATAATAGAGCTATTAAGATTTATCCCTAACGCAAGAAGACAGCAAAGAGAGTATATAAATTTTTTCATTTTATACCTTTTATTAACTGTAATAAGGGAAGTCAATCTTGATCTCAGATTGTTATGTCAAAATCGAATAAAAGAAAGTCTTCGGGAATTGAGTAAACTATTCCCGAAGACCTGTCAATTTATTGCCTCTTTAAAGACCTCTAAAGTTTAATTTTATAGGATTAAATATCCGCATCAGACAGATCGCTATCTTCATCATCGTTAATTACTGTTGGTTGAGATACAGAACTACTTGCAGATGCTGCAGAAGCCGTCGTACTTATACTTGGTGATGGGGTAGGATCGTTTGTACTTGTAATTGGGGCTGGTGCAGTAACACTAGGTGGTGTTACACTCGCCACTGGAGGAAGAGCTATGCCACTACTTGATGCTCCCACCTTTAAAGATAATGTAGTAGCCTTCTCATCAGCCATTTTTTTCTTATATATTGCAATCTCTTCCTTTAAGAAATCATTTTCAAGCTTCATGACCTTAGCTTTATGCTCAGCCTTTCTTACTTCATCTTCTAAAGTTAATGTTTTCTCTGCTGCTTCATTATATTTTTCACTAACTAACTTCAGTTTTGCTGTTAACTCTGTCACGTGTTTTTGACGACTTTCAACGACTTGAGTCTGCTTAGCAGACAAATCGCTATTTTCAGCTAACTGGCTTGCAAGCTCAGCTTCAATGGCAGCTTTTTCGCTTTCTAAGGTTTCACACCTTGCGAGCGATGCTTCATATTCTGTGTTTATGTCAATTAGACTTCTAGAAAAGGTTTCTTCATTTCTTGACAATTCCTCCATTTGCTGGTTTAACTCAGCCAGTTCACGTACATATCGCTCCTGAATACGACTAATTTCTTTTGCACTTTCCTCTTGGAATTGCGAGAATAAATTTCTTTGACGCTGGGCTCTAAGGACTGCAGCTTTTGCTTGGCGAAACTCATCTTTGGCTGATTCCACCGTAATTTTTCCACTGAACGGTGATAACATATTTAATTTGTCTGATGATACTAGATCATTCGGTGTACCGGGCGCTCCACTTTCGACGGCTTGTATAGCTCTTCTGACCGGGGTACTCATGCCTGCTTCTTCAAGTTGTTGGGTACTTGCCCAAGCAATAGCTGGCATCAAAGTTGTCGTAACTAGTAATGTATAGATAGTTTTGTTCATTTCATATCCTCTTATGTTAATAATAAATATTTTAATAAAGGGCTTTAAATTTTCTATATAGGATTATTTTCTTCCCCACAAACTGCAGAGCCATACCCAAAAACTATAAGTCTGCTTTTGTGGCATAACTGCAGTTGTTTCACTTGGGCCTACCTGAATATCAGAAGGCTCATTGCTTTTTTGTTGAACAGCTCGCTTTTTGAGTTTTTTGATTTTCGCTTTGAGTTCTGCAATTTCTTCAGCTGAACTTTTCTGACTTTTAGTAAGCTCAACCATCTGTAATCGTAAATCATGAATTATAACTTGTTGAGATTGAGTCAATTCTTGAAGCTGTGGGACTAATTTCTGCAACCCTTCTGTTTTTAAACGTAAATCTTTAAGGTATTTAGTTACTATGATTTGTGCATCCCAGCTTTCTTTATGAAGGTTCTCTAGATGAGCCTCAAGAATAGTATTAAACTTAGACTGCTGTTTATTACGATAATCAGAATCAGCGTAGTATTTTAACATTCCTTTAATTTTGGTTAAAGAACTAACGCCTATTGCTTTATCGACAGGCTTTAAAAGTTCCTCATCCACATTGATATCTGCAGCACTAATAATCATCGAAGAGGTAGATGAACTAATAAGGGGTTCAGTAACTTTTTCACAAGAGGAGAACGTAAGATGACTTGAAATAGGATCCTCTTTTTCCTGTTCCTCTAAAGGGTGAGTTTGTTCAGTGGCCTTGCAATTTTGAACATTGTAAGTGAAACAGAGAAAGAGAATGGAAGCAATTTGAAAAAAAAGAATTACCTTTGAAGGAGGTTCATTCTGTACAAGTCTTAAATACATATAATTTTACCTCGAAATCTATACAAAAAAACAAAAAAATTATTCAACAATAGACAGTGTAAAATTTGGCTTTTAATCATATGCAGCCCTAATTACTAGCCCAATGTATGGCATGTTTAGTAGCCTGTCAAGGCACTCTGATCAAAGAAAATTAAATTCATTGTAAAAAAGAGATTAAATTGAATCTAATTTATTTAAAATTAAAAAAATTAAAATGAAAAATTATTAATGGTTGATTTTTTTAGATTAGTTTTGTGCCTTATTATAATATCACTCTTTTAAATTCGATAATGGAAAATAATATACATTTTTCTTTAAGTTAAAATTAACTTATTAAC
>JACVCA010000208.1 GCA_016742295.1 Alphaproteobacteria bacterium
CAATTGGTCTTGGTGGATACGCAGCCCTCCTTCGCTCTCTCTGGCGCCGAGAAGCATCTCTCCGGGCAAGAATATTCTTTGGACTATGTTCGTTGCAACGAGGATTTTGGGGGTCAAATTTTAAATGCTCACTGAACAAGACTGTTGCAATATCTGCCATACCCATAGGCATACCTGGATGGCCCGATTGTGCTTTTTCCACTGCATCTATCGCAAGTACGCGAATTGCATTTGCCATTTTAAAATTCGGATGAGGTTGAGAGGGGAGTTCCTGGATTTCTTGATTCATTATCTTAAAAATTCCTATACTTTCTTTAAATGATAATACCCCACTCTAAAGTATTTGCATTTAAAAGTCGTCCCATAAACGAGAAAAGTTTTGCTACATTCGCATGAAAGGCCTATGTTAAAGTTATGATTATAGGTATTGGAAGCGACATAGTTGATATTGCAAGAATTGAAGCTGTTTTAAAGAAATTTCCTCAAAAATTCTTAAAACGTGTATTTACGCAGATTGAACAAGAAACTGCTCATGCTTCCTCAAATAGTTCCGCAAGCTATGCAAAACGCTTTGCTGCAAAAGAAGCTTTCGTAAAAGCACTTGGGACTGGATTTCGTCAGGGACTTTCGTGGCAAGATATTGAAGTTATTAATCTTAAGAATGGACAACCTAGTTTAAATTTAAAAGGTAAAGCTCAAAAGTTACTTCGTCAACTAAGCCCGCAAGGTATGACTGCTCACATTCATCTCTCAATTTCTGATAGCCGCACACTTGCACATGCAATGGTTGTAATCTCAATGCTACGAGATTCTTAAATTTATGTCGGAAGTTATTTACAATATTTCCGAGTTAAAAGAGACACAAAAATTGGCTTCACAACTTGCTTTGCAAGCCAAGCGAGGGGATATTTTTACCTTAAAAGGTGATCTAGGTACAGGCAAGACAGCTTTCGCAAGATATTTCATTCAAGCTTGCACCCAACCTTCTCAAGAAGTCCCCAGCCCCACCTTTACTCTTGTTCAATTATATGAAACTGCAAAATTCCCTCTTTATCACTTTGATCTTTATCGTCTTAATTCAAGTAGCGAAGTCCTTGAATTAGGGATTGAGGAAGCTTTTTTTGAAGGTGTCTCACTGATTGAATGGCCTGAACGTCTAGGATCTCTGCGTCTTCAAAACTGCCTTTCCATTGAATTTGTTCTTAATGAACAAAGATGGGCTGTACTAAAACCTGATATCAGCTGGCTATCACGCTTCCAAAGCTTAAAGAAATAATATTGATACATCCTGCAAAAACAACTTTCACACATCATCTGGTTAAAGGTATACTAATAACAATAAGAAATATAATGGAAGCTTACAGTGCCTTACCTTCGACCATTGTCTCCTCATCTTCAGATTTATAAACCTCAACTAACTTCAATATTATCAATTGTACATCGGTTTACGGGGATTGCCCTTGTGTTTGGTATATTTGCACTTGTCTACTGGATTATGTCGATTGCATTAGGAGAGTCTACATTTATTAAAGCTCAAAGCTATTTTAGAAGCTGGTATAGTCAGATTTTTCTTTTTGGATGGAGTTTTTGTTTTTTCTTTCATCTCTGCAATGGTGTGCGACATATTTTTTGGGATACAGGATTTGGGCTTGAGCTTCCTCACGTATATCGCAGTGGTTGGCTTGTCCTTTATGGCTCAATCAGCCTTACATTATGTACCTGGGGATACATCTATCTAATCTAAGTGAATATAAGAATGACTACTAAGCCCTCTGAGGAAAAACAGCAATCTGCCCTTACATTTATAAGACATCTTATTTCCACAAAGGGAGAGACCAAATTTTGGCTTACACAAAGAGTTACAGCCATTACTCTTATTCCCGTTGGATTATGGTTGATTACCTCTATTATCCATCTTACGCAATCTGACTACAACCATGTTAAAGAATGGATGAGCTCTCCCTTCATTAAGGCAGGTTTACTACTATGCGTCTGGATAAGCCTTTATCATACTTACTTGGGGTTAAAGGTTATTTATGAAGATTATATTGTTTATTCAAACATTAAAAAGATAATACTTCTGTTAACTCGAATGAGCTTTTTAACTGCCGGCAGTTTAACATTATGGGCAATTTTAAGCCTTTCACTTTCATCACAGTCATAGAGAGTTAAACAATGTCCCTCAAAGCCTATACAATTATTGATCATGCTTATGACGTTGTAATTATTGGGGCCGGTGGCGCAGGTCTTAGAGCAGCACTCGGAATGAGCGCAGCAGGGTTACGTACAGCTTGCATTACTAAAGTATTTCCAACCCGTAGCCATACTGTTGCAGCTCAAGGAGGAATCGGTGCTGCTCTTGATAATATGGGTGATGGAGATGATTGGCGCTATCATTTCTATGATACGATTAAAGGATCAGACTGGTTAGGAGATCAAGATGCAATTGAGTATATGTGCCGCAATGCAATTCCAGCCGTAGTTGAACTTGAGCATTATGGGGTACCTTTCTCTCGAACCGAAGAAGGCAAAATCTATCAGCGCCCTTTTGGAGGTCATACGATTCGAGAAGGTGAATCTATGGCAAAACGTGCATGTGCCGCAGCTGATCGAACAGGCCATGCAATTTTACACACACTTTATCAGCAATGCCTCAAACATAAAACAGAGTTCTTTATCGAATATTTTGCCTTAGACTTAATTATGGAAGATGGCTGCTGCCGTGGTGTGATGGCTTGGAATTTAGAAGAAGGAACCCTGCATCGTTTTGCAGCTCACCTCGTGGTGTTGGCGACAGGTGGCTACGGTAGAGCTTACTTATCATGCACCTCAGCCCATACATGTACAGGTGATGGA
>JACVCA010000209.1 GCA_016742295.1 Alphaproteobacteria bacterium
ACATATATGCCTTACTTACTGGTTTTAAATCCCCTCCCGTAGGTTTACGTCTAAATGAAGGGCTCCACTATAATACTGTCTTTCCTGGAAATCAGATCGCAATGGCTCCCCCTTTGAGTGAAGGGTTAGTTAATTACTCAGATGGGAAATTGGCTACAGTTTCTCAAATGGCAGTAGATGTCTCTGCCTTCTTATCCTGGGCATCTGAGCCAGAGCTAGAAAAGCGTAAACATATGGGAGTAATGGTCATTTCCTACCTCCTTGCTTTCACCATTTTTGTATTTTTAGCTATGAAGAAGATTTGGTCTCGCGTAAAATAAACTTTTGAATTTTTAATTGAATAAATTTCCGAATTGATTCTTACTCTCTGCTTCTTTCAATGGGACAAGACCTTTATTGGTAAGATATCCATATGGACCTGAAGCTTGAGAACTTAAAAAAGCTTTTACATATTCCATAATGCCTGGAATAGATGAAATATGAGCCTTTTTAACATAGAAAAACAAGGGCCTGGAAATTGGGTATCTTCCACTTATAATTGTTGAAAAACTAGGTAATATACCTTCAATAGGAAGGGCTTGGATCTTATTACGATTCTGCTCTAAAAAGCCAAAGCTGAAAATCCCAATTGCATCAGAGTTGATTTCAAGCTTTTGTAAAATAACATTTTCATGCTCCCCCACTTCTTTAAATACCCCATCTTCACGCAAAACTGGTTTACAGAAAGATATGTCTTGATTCATATCTATACATCCTTGCTTTATGACGAGATCTTCAAAAACTTCACGAGTTCCTAAGCTTGTTGAGGGGCCTAAAATGAGGATTTTCCTTGCCGGTAAAGCAGGATTAATATGATTCCAAGTTTGATACGGATTCGCCTGCCAGTTGCCTTCTGGGGTTAAGAAGAATTTCGTTAGGGCTGCATAGAGTTCCATACGACTTAAGCTAAACGGTAGATTTCTAACCAGCATTCCCATAACAATACCATCATAGCCAATTTTCACTTCAATGAGATCTGAAACACCATTATAGCTACAGTGCTGACGTTCAGCCTCTGTCATTTGTCGAGAAGCATTTACAATATCAGGATAAGAAGGACCCACCCCTGAACAAAAAAGCTTAATACCAGCACCAGTTCCATTGGCTTCAATTACAGGCGTTTTGAACTCCGTTGTCTTGCCGAAGTATTCAGCCACTGCAGTGGAAAATAAATAAACTGAACTTGATCCCACTATTCGGATTTGATCACGTCCACATGCAGAATTTATACTTCCGAAAACAAAAACTGTGTATAAAATAAATTTTACAAGAGTGGAATCTGTGTGCATTTTTTATGAGACCTTCTTAACCCAATTCTAAATCAATGGTATTGCCATGCAAACAGAAAGAGTCAAGCTTTTTAAAGAAAATCATCAAAACTCCTCAGAAGAAAACTTGTTTAGTAGCCATACCCCAATGATGGCTCAATATCATAAAATCAAACAAGACCATCCCGATTGTTTGCTCTTTTTCCGCATGGGAGAATTCTATGAATTGTTCTTTGATGATGCTATCGCTGCAGCTGCAGCACTCGATATTACGCTTACGCGACGGGGTAAACATGAGAGCCTGGATATTCCTATGTGTGGCGTTCCCGTACATGCAAGCGAGGCCTACCTTGCCCGCCTTATACGTAAAGGCTTTCGTGTCGCTATTTGTGAACAAATAGAAGATCCCCTTGAAGCTAAAAAGCGCTCTGGTAAGGCACTTGTCAAGCGTGATGTCGTACGCGTTGTCACAGCGGGGACCTTAACAGAAGATGTTTTATTAGATGGACGTCAACACAATTTTCTGGCTGTTTTATACGTAACAAGAGAAGAACGTAAAAATACTTCACCTTTCTCTCTTGCAGCCGTAGATATGTCTACAGGAGATTTTTTTATCGAAGCTGTTTCTAGAAATAATCTCGGAAGTGCCCTTGTTAGGTTAAATCCGAGTGAGCTGATTCTCCCTGAATCTATTCTACAAACACCAGATTTTTTTGAACTTTTTCAAGACTGGAAGTCTATATTACGTTCTCTACCAGATAGTCGTTTTGATTCTAAAAATGGTCGACGCTACCTTGAAAATACATTTGCTGTTAAAGCACTGGATGGTTTTGGGGCGTTCACAGAAACTGACATAACAGCTGCGAGTGCATTGATTGATTATATTTTTCTCACTCAAAAAGGAGCTTTGCCTCGCCTTGAACCCCTTCGCCGCATATCGCTCGAAAATGTTCTTGAAATTGACGCAGCAACACAAAGGAATTTAGAGCTTGTTTCAACCTTATCAGAAGAAAAAAAGGGCAGTCTACTTTCGATAATTGATTACACATTGACAAATGCGGGAGGACGCCTTTTACTACGTAGGCTCGTTGCACCCTTAGCCCATACCGAATACATTAATGAACGTCTCGATGCAGTTGAATTTTTCACTGCGCATCCTCAAATACTCCAAAAACTGCGAGATGTTCTTAAAGTTTGTCCGGATCTTGAGCGCTGTCTTTCAAGGCTTTCACTTGGTCGAGGTGGGCCACGAGATTTAGCAGCAATTGCTCAAGGATTACAACAAACGGATTTCTTTCATCAATATTTAAATCAACAATCTTCCCTTCACCTTCCTAAACTACTTCAAGAAAATCTTCATAATTTATGCTTTCATTCTGATCTCGTAAAACGTTTAAAGAACGCGTTAAGTGAAGAGTTGCCCGTACAAGCACGCGATGGAGGATTTATTGCAGCCGGACACCTGCCTGAGCTGGAAGAACTTAGGGCGCTTCGCGATCAAGGTAAGCTATATATTGCTGTTTTACAAAGCCGTTATATTAAATAG
>JACVCA010000210.1 GCA_016742295.1 Alphaproteobacteria bacterium
GTATATAAGCAAAGAAGAATTTTTCTCTAAAATGATACTTAGTAAGTGTATTTATGAAAAAATTAGAGTATATTATATAAATATAAAATTTAAAGTTCAAAAAGGTGCTTTAAATAATATAAATACAAAATATTCAAGGAGGTATCTATGTCAAAAAATTCACTCTATCTTTCAGCTTTTCTATTTTTAATTTCAGGAACTTACATTCAGGCAACGTTATCAACTACTAATCCAGAAACTTCAACTAACGTACCAGATACTTCAGCTAAAGGAGCAGAAGCTTTAGCTAAATGCATTCAAGATTGTAAAATTAAAGGTGTAGATCCAAACTGTGAAGTTACTTGTACTTTAGCTCAAAAAGTTACGGACACTAATTCACAAATTAAGACCGATCAGAATTCTCTAATTCCAGGTACAATACCAAAAGACTAACATTTACGGTTAGAGGGCTATCATATCAAAATGATAGCCCTTATTACGTCTGTTAACCTCCTAATTTGGAGAAATCTGCAACTTGTTCTAAGGTTTTTCGCATTAAACAAAGCAGTGCGAGTCGATTTGAACGAATATCTTGATCTTCACTATTAACAGTTACATTTTCGAAAAAAGTGTCAATAATTGGCTTTAATAAAGCAACTTTCGTCATTGCTTGAACAAAGTCATATCTTTTAAGGCAAGCTTCGACGTCTTTCCAATTCTGCTGCAATGCCTGATGAAGATTCTGCTCTGTATTTTCAATCAGCAAATCTTCTTTTACATCTGGAGTATACATAATCCCGTCTTTTTTTTCTTCGATTGCAACTATATTACAAGCCCGTCGGTAAGCCCCTAGAAGATTTGCAGCGACATCAGTATCATTGTTTAAGAACCCATCTAATGCACGAATACGTTGATAGAGTATTGCAATCGGAGTATCACCAGCTACGGCAAGGACAGCTGTAATAGCATCGTGCCGAAGTCCTTGATCACGCCAATAAATCGTTAATCGATCAAAGAAAAAGCTTTGTAGGGCTTCAAGGGTGTCTTTTTTAGAAAATGCAGCGTTCTCCAAGAGGTGATCATACATTTCATAAGCAGTGTTCATAATGTGAGGGAGTTTTACTTCAGAAAAATTTTCAAGCAGACGGATGCAACCCAGTGCAGCCCGGCGCAAAGCAAAGGGATCCTTAGATCCGGTTGGCTTGATACCTATTGCAAAAAATCCAACAAGTGTATCAAGCTTATCGGCTAGGGCTATCACTTGACCAAGTAGAGATGAAGGCAATGCATCTTGAGGGCCTCGCGGGCGGTAGTGATCCTGAATTGCAAAAGCCACATCTTCACTTTCTCCGTCATGTAAAGCATAGTAGTATCCCATTATGCCCTGTAATTCCGGAAATTCTTTCACCATACTTGTCATTAAATCAGCTTTGCAAAGTAATCCTGCATGACGTGCTTCATGGCTGTTTATATTCAAGAGAACACTTATAAAGTCAGCAAGCTTCGAAATTCTTGCCGCTTTTTGAGCCATAGTTCCTAAATGACCGTGAAAAACAGTTGTGTGAAGGCCTTCAGCATGTTCGGACAAAGATTTTTTGCGATCTTGATCATAAAAAAATGCTGCATCAGATAAACGTGCCCGTAAAACTTTTTCATTTCCTGCAACAATCATTTTTCCGTCATCAACAGATTGAATATTGGCAACAACAATAAAATTCGGTGCTAGATTACCTTCAGCATTTTCGAGAGCAAAATATTTTTGATGAACCCGCATGCTTGTTATTAAAACTTCACTAGGCAAGCGCATAAAAAGGGGGTCAATTGATCCTAAAAGCGTTACAGGCCATTCAACAAGGCCTGTGACCTCATCAAGCAACGCGTCATCAGATTTAAGAGTCAGCCCCTGTTGATGAGCGATCTCAGTTGCGTTCTTATGAATAATCTTACGACGTTCATTCTGATCTAAAATGACATATGAAGAAGCAAGTTTAAGCTTGTAATCATCAAAATTTTTTACTTGAAAGGCTTGGGGCTGCATAAAGCGATGACCGGATGTTACATTGCTAAAAGGAATCTGATCTTTCCCTAAAGAAATTGCTCCTTCAATTTTTTTATCTCCAAAAACACACAGGATGGATTGCAAAGGACGCACCCACGTACGAGAGTTTGAAGCCCAACGCATAGATTTAGGCCATGAGAATTCAGCAATAATTTCATCGATAATTTGTGGCAAAATCTTCGCAGTTTCTCGGCCAGGAATTTTTTGTATTGCAAAGAAAAATATACCTTTACCTGTATCTCGTTGCTCGCATCCCTCAAGACTTTTAAGGCCGGCTGACTGCAAAAATCCCTCGATAGCTTGTTGAGGAGCATCAACGCGCGGTCCTTTCTTTTCCTCAATATGGTCTTCTTGTCGCAAAGGAAGCTCATAAGCTACAATAGTTAAACGCCTTGGCGTAGTATAAGTATCAATATGTGAAAAAATTAGTCCATGTTGTTCTAATTTTGTCGTCAAAAGCCTTTTCAGGTTCTCTCTGGCAGCACTTTGCATACGAGCTGGGATTTCTTCGCTGAAAAACTCAATCAGCAATTCGTCTTTAGGAATCATGAAATACTCCTAAGTTCTCGATATAGACGGTACAACATGCCTTAGCTAAGGCTCTTACACGGTTAATATAACCTGCCCGTTCCATAACACTGATAACCCCACGTGCATCAAGAAGATTAAAGAGTTGACTTGCTTTGATACAATTATCATAGGCCCGGAAAGACAATTGATTATTTATAAGAAAGTAAAACTAAGCTTCAACATCAGTAAA
>JACVCA010000211.1 GCA_016742295.1 Alphaproteobacteria bacterium
ATAAAGTAATTTATGATAATTGAACAAACTAAAAGGAAAAGGTCTTTGAGGCTCCAATATGCATAAAAGAACAAAGATATTCCAAGAAGCCAAAGGGAGATGATTTTAAGAGGATACCTTTGCTTTAAAACTACAAATCCAAAATAAGTTATAGGTAAAAATAGAAAAATAAATGAGTAACTATTGAAAAGCATTTATATTTTTTTGAGAAATGTCTATTAGGTTGATCGAAAGCTAACAAGAATATTTGCCATAATCAAGAATAAGTTAGTCCAGCTATATCAGACAGGCTATGAGATAGGTGATCGGTCAACATATTACAAATAAAGCAATACGATCAAAACTGGGTGGCAACCTGGATTAAAGCAAAATTGCTGAGGAAATATCATATGGTAGAACTCCTGCTCATATTATCATTTATATTATCTTAGATCGATAGGGGCTCTTTATAAACTTTCAGCAAATGAAAGGCGGTCTAAGCTAAAGAATCTTTCTCACATTGGCATCAAGTTGCATCGCAGCCGTAGTAGGCCTAAAAAAGAGAATAAAACTCTATATTGAAAAGCTTTTTCTTTTGCTCTTCCCCCGTATAATGCCTCCAGTTTGAAGTTAGTATGTAACAGACAGGTATAATGGAAGCGGATTTATGAAGAAGAGCTATACCCCGGAACAGATTATAGGCTTATTACGCCAGAGTGATGTCATGGTCTCTCAAGGCAAGAGCATTACTGAAGTATGTCGTCAATTAGGTATACCGGATGCTACTTACTATAAGTGGCGCAAAGCTTATGGAGGAATGAAAATAGATCAAGCCAGACGTTTGAAGGAGCTTGAGCTTGAAAATCTTCGCTTAAAACGAGCGGTTGCAGATTTAACCTTAGACAAGCTTATTTTAAAGGAAGCCGCAAAGGGAAACTTCTAAGCACCGAACGTCAAAGAGTCTGTGCGATAAGACTTCAACAAAAGTTAGATCTTTCCCAAAGGCGTGTTTGCGAAGTTTTAGGGATATTTCTCGACTAGGCGCTAAATCTTCTAAGAGTTGGCTGAAATCACGCTTTAAAAGTGTAAAAGGATCTTGAGGGCGAGATGAAAGAAATGGAATAAGAGATGGCATGGTTGATTCTCCTTTTAACTTTGATGGTTTAAATTAAATCTCACAGGCATAATTCACATGAGCTAGAGTTTATGTTAAAATCCAAAAGAAAAAAGTAAAATTGAAATTTTGTGCAATTTTAACTTACACTTTATATAATGGCAGGTTAGGATGAAGAGGGAGTATCTTATAGGCCCATAGAAAAAACAGGCTACTAATAGTTAGAGAAAAACTAGAAAAAAGAAGGAAATGAGATGCATTCTACTTTTTTCTAAACTCATTAAATGCCTGAATCTATAAAGCCGCAACCGATCCAATTCATATCAAGTAGAATGCCAGGAATTTAAAAAAAGAGACCGGACTTTCATCCGGCCTAAGTTTAACAGGGAGGCTTTACGTCTGGGAGACGAAGGATCTCGAAAGATCCTAAGAGCTAGAAGCTCTTATATAATATTTAAGTTACTTGATATCAAATATCAAATATTTTATTTGCATATGGGGCATACATATATTTATGAGAACTCGTTGGAGATGAAAAACGTTTCGATGAGGTCCTCAGGTGACAAAAGTCTATTAAGCAGAATTTTTTAAATTTCTTTTCCGCTCTTGACACCTAATTATTTAAAGTTAACATAAACAACCATAAAACACCAGGGGTGCCCGATGAGGCTGAGGAATACCCTTTAACCTGATCTGGATTATGCCAGCGAAGGGAGTGTGCATAATGAAGTGTAAGGCATTGTTTACGGCATTAGCCGGGACATTTATAGAATACTATGACTATGCCCTTTATGGCTTTACGGCAAGCCTGATCTCAGCTCATTTTTTTCCCCAAAATGACCCCATCGTTTCGCTTATTCAAACTTTCGGAATCTTCGCGTTTGGTTCATGCGCTAAACCTTTAGGGGCTTTAATATTCAGCAAATTAGGCGATATCTTTGGCCGTCGGCGCTCACTGCAGGTTACGATGCTGGGAATTGCTATTCCTACAACAATTATTGGTGCTGTGCCAGGATATGAAACTTGGGGATGGTTCAGTCCTTTGATTTTATTACTATGCAGAATTACGCAGGGCTTGTTTGTCGCAGGTGAGTATGATGGTGTTATCATCTATATGCTCGAACATATTAGCAAAAAGCGGGCTTGTTTTGGCAGTAGTTTAGTGGGTCTTGCATCGATGCTTGGTATTGGGGTAGCTTCACTGGCAGCAGCAGTTGTTCAGCGAGAACAAACGTCTGATTTTTTCTGGCGTCTCCCTTTCTTGTTGGGGGGTGTTCTAGGGGCTATTATCTTATATTTCCGGCAGTACCTTGATGAGACGCCTGAATATAAAGCTTATAAAGCCAGTCTTCCATTTCCTGTAGATGTCGGTTTGAGAAGATTTTTAAACCGAAATGGGCGAGGGGTTGTATGCACCATTCTGGTTTGTGGTGCTGTAGGTGGATGCTATCATTTCTATATGATCTTTTGGGGAACATACCTCTCGGAAATTTTACAGATTGTAAGCCCAGAACAAGCTTCATTTGCAATGTCAATCAGTGTTTTTACATTAGCATTAATTTCGCCTTTTGCAGGCCTGGTGGCAGACAGGGTGGGTATCGAAAAAACGCTTAGAGCAGCGACTTTAGCCTTGATCCTTATGGCTATTTTAAATGGTATTATGGTGTGGCTTAAAG
>JACVCA010000212.1 GCA_016742295.1 Alphaproteobacteria bacterium
TATTATGTACCTGTGAGAAATTTGAGTTTAACGGTTCAGCCCACCGATATTGTCTTAGGTTATGGCAGAGAGGGAGACATTGAAAAAGATATAGAATATCTAAAAAGGTTTGATTTAATTACTATTAGGTCTTTGAGTTTAAAAGGAAAAGAACTAAATTCTGCTTTACTTAATAAAATTCAGAGCCATTTAGGAAAAATGAAAAATTTAAGTAACCTTTTTTTATTGTCTATGAATTATGAAGTAGATACTGTAAAGCAGTTGTTTTCAAATTTAACTCATCCCCTCTTATCTTTAAAAATAGGTCCCAGCCTTGAGTTTTTACGGCTTCCTGAAATTAAAACCTATAAAGAAATAGGTAAACTCCAGGAGTTTATCCTGCCTAATCAAAATGTTATTTCACATAAAGACTATTTGCTAGAAGTTTTATCTAAAATGTCTAGCCTTACAAGTTTAAATCTTGAAAATAATTCAAATATAATTAGGTTGGATATAGGCCGATTCGGCAACAGATTAGCTGAACTCCATAAGCTCCAAAAATTAAATTTTAACCGTACACAGATGACAAGCCGATTTTTAGAAGTTTTAGTTTCCATTATTTATGATCGCTTTCATACCTCGTTAAAAGAAATCAGTGTAAAAGATAATCCTAACCTTACTGCCTTTGACATCTGGGACCTGAAAGAAAAATTTCCTAATGCTACTATATTATCTTCAATAGAATCAGAAGAAATGGATCAAGCATCAACTGCTATTAATGACTCAAAAAAGCAACATGTTTGTATTGAAGGGCTTTCCGATAGTGAAGATGATGAAGCAAAGATAAGCGAATTAAGATTATATCATCTGCCTAAAATCGAAAATCTTTTCTTAAAAGGGACAAACTTTAATTCAACGTTATTTCAATTCATCGATCCATATCTTTTTGGTATGAAAAATTTATGTAAGGTACATTTGCATTTTGACTTTTTTGAAATAGGGATTTTACAAAAGTTTCTTGAAAATATAAATTCTTCTCTCACTTCTTTACAAGTAGGACCTAACCTCCAGGCAGTAAGATTATCTGAAATTAAAGCCTATAAGAAAATAGGTGGAATTAGTAAATTTATTTTACCTAGTCTTAGGCAAGGCCAAGAGTATATTTCTTATTTGGAAGATGTTTTATCGAGAATGTCCAACCTTACAACTTTAAATCTTAAAGGTAACTATAACTTAATTCATGGACTCGATGAGATGAGAAAAATACGACTTGGAATAATTTTAGTTCAATATCTACCTAAACTACAAGTTTTAAACCTTGAAGATACTGTAATGACAAACGAAAGAGTAAGCCTTTTTATTAAAGATACAAAAGGGCTTTTACAAAATCTTACGAAAATCAATATTGCCAATAATAATCTCGTTACAAAAGAGTATATTGAGCAACTTAAGGGTGCTTTTCCTCAGGTATTTATAAAAACTCAAAAAACACCAGTAAGTAAGGATTGGGTACTGCCAACAAGTCCCTCCAGCTCAGAAGCTTCCACTTCAGAATAATTAAGGTTATGGCTCTGTGGCAGTTTCCCTCACAGTTGTTGCGAAAAGGAGTATTTGAGATTGTAGTGTCTACAAAAGGAAAGGATTAAGATCGTAGGGTGGTCTGCTTTAATTGGGCTTTTTACTTTAAATTGCCTATCTCTTAACCCCCCTTTACCTAAGGACTATTGTATTAAATTAAATCATTTTTTTTAAACTCTCGCCCTCCTGAGGTGCTCGCGCGAGGAATAAAACTGCAAAAATGATAACCTTGTTTAATTTTTCTATGCTGTTCATTATCTTTCCTCTTTTGATACAATCAAAACTTTCTGTGTCTAGAAATTGCGGTTTGAGGATAAATCACATTTCAATTTCTTTGAAGAATTCACCTTACTCAATGCAGCTTTACCTTCTTCTCCTATGCTGTTATTTCCTAACTTCAGGGTCGTAAAAGCTCTGAGATTGCGGTCTGTAAGCACCTGCTCTTTCATTTCTAATCCTGTTTTCCTCAAAATTATAGGCTCTAAGAGCCGTAAGATTACTGTTCACAAACCATTGGCGCCCTCAGCACTAATACTGTCGTCCTTTATACTTAGCTTCCTAAGGGTGTTAAGTGCTGCCTGCAAGTCCCTTGGTGTTTGCTGCACCTATATCGGTGTTCTTTAATGTTAGAGCTGTAAGAGCTCACCAGATTGCCATTCACAAGATACCTAGATCCTTTAGCACCCATACTATTGGCCCAAAATTTTGGAGATAAATGTATGGAAATTTTCTCATGGCCTCTCTCCCAAATTCAAATTAAGGCAAAACTATCTTACAATAAATTGCTATCCTTATTTCACTTTTTTTGCTGGACCTAAACTTATCAAAGGGAGAACTTCTATGCGATTTTATAAATCTTTTCTAATGGAATTTATTTTACTCCTGGGTTTTAATCAGAAAGTATTAACCATGGAAGACGATCATCCTGATTTCCTTTCAACCTTAAAGACAGAATGCCTTTCCAATCTTCCTGTTGAGATTCAGGTACATATTTTTTCTTTTCTTAATCATCAAAAGGATCTCTTAAGAGCAGGGGGAATTTCCAAAACCTGGCGCCAAGCTGCTGAAATGGTATGGAATAATAAACCTTTAAACTTATCGAAAAAGCGATTAACTAAAGGCGATTATAAAGCTATTGTAAAGGGCCCGTTTTCTCTTCTCGTTCTGCAATCGGTAAGGTTAGGAGAAAAAGAAGCTAACATTCTTACGCG
>JACVCA010000213.1 GCA_016742295.1 Alphaproteobacteria bacterium
GGATAATGCTTATTGATCTGCTTCTCTGCAAGACTTCTTAAAATACCTCTAATAGCTTTATTAGCTAATTTGAAAAGATTAAGAGAAATCGCTCCTCCATTTTCCGGAAGAACAGTATTTTTAAGGTTTTCCCAAAATTGTCTTTTCATATAATTGCTAGCTTGACGTGTATATATCTCAATCTGTGCGTTAATATCCTTAATAACCCGCTCCCCTAATAGGTTTTTCTTCCTCCTAGTAACCCCTTTTAAAAGATGCTGGTCAATTACATTTTCCAAACAGAAATTATATTGATTTAAAATACTACTTTGATCATATATTTCTCGAGTAAAGACATTTTTATATGTAATTTGAGCTTCTTCTTGGCATAATGACGACGCATTAGCTGAGGATAATAAACTAAAACAATAAATTATATTAGTAATAATTTTCATCTTCTGAAGTCTGTGCATTATATTTTCCCCTATATTATTGCTATTCTAAGCTTTTTAAGACTTAAAATTTCTCTTATTTTATAAGAAGTTCTTAGCACCCATATAAAGTAAGTCAGGGTTATTGTAATGCTTTTTTGACAATCAGCAAATGCTTTTTTATAATGGTCAATATAATTGAGACTTAAATTGTCACCTTCAGGATGTTGAACATACTACAACGAAGGTACTACCATTCAAGACTTTATGAGGCTTGTAGGTATTATAATTTGTTCAAAAGCCTTCTTAAGTTCAACCCTTAGCGCTCCAATGGAATCAGCAATGATATTAATAGCTCAGACCGATTCAAGCTTATATTTTAAGCTTAATACCTTTCTTGAGGGTAGGTTTGAGTTCTTCTTCATAGCTCTTTGCCCTTGAGTGAATGTCTTCAAAAAGTTTTTCTGATTGAGACTTAACTTGATCACACAGGGCACTATCCTTACCAATCTCATAGCAAACCTTATCCAAAGCGTACAATCCCTCAATTCTCGTTTGAGTTGATGCGCCCGCTTCATCATAAGCTTTGTTTAACCTATGATACTCTGTCATTAAGGATGACTCTTTAAGAAGTTTGTGGGTCTGCTCTGAGTTAGAGGGCAATTCTTTAGAAGGCTTCGACCTACCATGCAAGAGAGCCATACGCTCAATACTCATATGCAAATCAACTTCCTTGGCTTTAGCCATCATCTGAGGATCTTGGACTAAGCTATGGGCCATGGCATTAATTTTATCTTGAATAACCTCCCGGGCTTCATGGATCTCTGGATCTTGCTTGCCTCTTTGTGAAAGATAACGGCGCTCTCTTAAAAGATCCTGGTAAGCTTCAATACTTGGTACCGTTTCATTGGGCTTTAGATCTTTGTTTGCTTGGTTGTTTTGAATAGCCTCAGCTTTCTGAGATGGATTGGAACTTTCAGAGGCTATTTTATGTGTTTGGACGGCTTCTTGCTCATAAGGAGTTGTGAGGGGTGATACCTTCTGGACCTGTGCTTTCTCGGCCCCTCCTTGAGGTTCTGCCATAACCTTTGGAAGAAGTTCTTCTTTTGATAATTCTGATTGCTGGCTGCGAGGGTGATCAGCATCAATTGATGAGGTAATTTGAGCTCTTTGGAGCGTCGATTGAACATAGTGTGCAACTTTTACCAATCCTTCTTGTTTGAGTACATCGTTAAAGTCAAAACCTTCTCTTAAAGGACGGATGATAGATACAGAGCAACCTTTCTCTTCAGGCTCTTTTACTACCTTATCCACAAGCTTTTGAGTGTTAGAATCACTTCCATCATTATCTGCACAAATAATAATTTTAAAACTTTCATCCTGCAAGTTGAATTCTGTAACGTAATTCCTCATATTGGAGATTCCAAGTGAAGCTATGATAGTACCTTTCACACCTGCTTCCTTGATACTGAGGGCTGTTTCTACACCTTCTGCAATATAAACAGGCCCCTCACCTTCCTGGAGTTTTACAAATGATCCTTTAACAATACCTTGACTACGTTTGTTAACGGCAATCTTGTCCTTATCAACCTTTCTTGCAGTTCTTACATCAAGGTAAGTGACTTGTGCTGCTTTAAGAGTCCCTTCATTATCAGTCGCAAAAGCAATCAGAGCTGGGAGCTTTTGTTTGGTTTGGGGCTCATAAATCCCTGCATGGAACCTTAGGCTCTCAGGTAATTCAGCCTGAATGGCGCGATGGTCTTTAAGGTAGCATTCTGCGATTGTCCCTTGAATAGGTTGACTCTCCTCATAAAGCCTTTGCACGCGTGCAAGCTTACTGTGTTGGCTTTGTTGTTCTTTCAGCTCTAGTACTTCCGGTTTCTCGGACTTTGGGGCCTGAATTGCCTTAGAATTCCCTTGCCTTTGGTCAGGTGAGAGGCCTGCAAACTCCGCACCATAATGAAGTGCTTCTTTAAAGCCAACTTGACGTTCCCTCTCAATAAGCTTTAAAAGGTTACCGCCCTCCCCTGATCCAAAATCATGCCAGATTCCTGCTTTTGAACCACCAAGGTTCACAATAATCTTTCCGCTTTTGCCAAAGCGTAGTTGTTGTGTAGTGGACATATGTTGATTAGGAGTTTCTAAAAGGAGAGTAGCGAGTTCTCTTGTATGAGGCTTAAGGGCCTCAGTCACCTCATTTGCATCGTACCAAGGCTTAGAAAGCATCTTATTCTTTTCAGCTTCTTCAAAGATAGACCTTCTTTCAGGAGTTAAGGTAAACTTATGAATGGCCAAGGCATTACGTTCCATTGCATTCTTGATCTCCCAAGGCTTAATGCAAGCTTCAATTA
>JACVCA010000214.1 GCA_016742295.1 Alphaproteobacteria bacterium
GTCCCTGCAGAGCTACCTTAGCCATGTCCCAAAAGACTTTCGTTTTATATTCTCCAAAGGCATTGATGCTGAGGATAGTGCCTGGAAGAAGTTTGTAAATATCCTTGAAGATAGAAAGAGGAGCTGGAACATAATTAAAACGAAGAAAGGCTGATGCTGCTTCAAGATTGATTTCTGGCTTCCATGCAGGATGAGGCTTAAAAGATTTAAGTTGCGAGCCAAATAATAGGACGTTTTGATGAAACCCCCAATAAAGGGGTTTAATTCCCATGCGGTCACGACAAAGGGAAAGGACCTTTTCTTGCCGATTCCATATGACAAACACAAACATACCTATAAAGCGTTTTACCGCCTCTTCAATTCCCCAAGCTTCACAGGCCTCTAGAATGACTTCCGTATCAGAAAGTCCCCGAAAATTGTGGCCTTGAGCAATTAATTCGTCACGAAGCTCAGCTGTATTAAAGATCTCACCATTATAGACGATCACAGTTTTTTGCGATTCAGAGATCATAGGCTGATGTCCTGCAGGTGACAGATCCACGATTGCAAGCCTGCGGTGACCAAATGCTAGGCCAACTGCTTGATCACACCAGACGCCTTCAGAATCAGGCCCCCGCTCTTTGATTTTTAATGCCATTGCTTTGGCAATTTCAGTATAAGAGTCGCGATTAATCGTATGTTTTAAATCCCAAAAGCCCGTTAAGCCACACATTCATTAAGTTCCTTATAAAAATGATCATAGGCTTCAACACAGGTCTCAAGAGCAAAATTTTCCTGTACACGTAAGCGTCCTGCTTGACCAAAAGTTCGAGCTAAATCACCATCAAGAGCAAGCTTAAGAATTGCTGCAGCCAAAGCGGAAGGGTTTTGAGAAGGAACAACAAGGCCGGTTTTGTTATGAATGACGGCTTCAGCATTGCCCCCTACATTGGTCACAACCATAGGTAATCCTGCAGCCATGCCTTCCAGAATGGCATTTGCAAAACCTTCTTGATGAGAACTTAAGATTCCAAGCTGCGAAATCCGCATTAATGAGGGGACATCATGTCTTACACCAAGCCACATAATATGTTGATTAAGACTTAAAGCTTTTGCTTGTTCTTTAAGCTCTTCGCCAATTTGGCCGGGGTCCCCCACACATAAGAGTCGCCAGTTAGTAGGTAACTGTTGCGAGATCATAGAAAGGGCAAAGAGCAAGTCTCGATGGCCTTTATAAGGAATTAAATTAGCAACAATAATCATAATAAAGGAAGAGCTAGAAATATTCAAAGAGGTCAAAATATCTTGCTTATTTAAGGGGGCCTGAAAAGGTTCAAGGTTAATGCCATTATAAATAAGCTTTAATTTCGAAACTGGAACATTTTCAAGATCACGAAGCTGATCATAAACTGCAGAACTATTAGCAAGAATAGCTAACAGGTGAACATGAAGCTTTTTTTCAATCCACCGTATGCCTGGATACTGCAATTGATAAGTATTAAGAGACCGGCGGCTCATTACTTTCGGAGAAGTTATCCGTGCACACAACGCAGCAAACATCCCTAGAATATAAGCTTGAGGAAGAAAAAAATGAGTGAGCTGCGAAGGGTACCTTTTAAAATCAGCCCACAAGAATTTAATACTAGAAAGTAGCTTTAGCAACTTTACTAGAAAAACGGGGATATATTTAAAACGATCTGATAAAAGGGGAGAAGAAACTTCAATACCTTGTTTCAACATAAATGTCTCAAGAGCTCCCCCTGCTTTAAGGGTCAAAATGCGAATATTCCAGCCTTTTAAGACCAATGCAGGAAGAACATGTGCAAGATGTCGTTCTGTGCCCCCAATATCTAAACTACCAAGGATAATCCGCACATTACGGTTGCTAGGGGTCATTTGTGATAGAAATTACGTACGGCTTGAATAATGTAGTCTTGCGTTTCTTTCGCAAGATAAGCATGCATGGGCAAGCTCAACACTCGCGTTGCTAAATCTTCTGAAACCTTTAAGCCACTACTTGCAACCGGGTATTGTTGATAGGCAATTTGTTGATGTAAAGGTTTTGGATAGTAGATTGCTGTTGGAATACCCGCAGCTCTTAAAGCTGTGATCAGTGAACTTCTCTCAGCATTTTTTAAAGTAATTGTGTATTGCGCCCATACCGATTGCAAACCTTCAAGTACCACAGGCGTTTTTACCACATCTTTAAGCCCTTCATTATAACGAGCGGCAATGTTTTGACGCGCAACAATTTCGTCAGGAAAAATAGCAAGTTTCTCTTTTAAAATTGCAGCTTGCAAGGTATCCAAACGACCATTTATGCCGACACGAATATTCTGATATTTGTCCTCCCCTTGACCATGTACACGCAGACTATGAAGCATCGCTGCAAGTTCATCATCATCAGTAAAAATAGCGCCACCATCCCCATAACAACCGAGAGGTTTTGCAGGAAAGAAGCTGGTGGTCGTCGCAAGCCCGATTGTACCTGCCTTATGCCCATGGTAAGTACCCCCGAAACTCTGTGCTGCATCACTGAGAATCCATAGAGCGTGAGCCTGGCAAATCTTCTCAATCGCGTGATAGTCAGCAAGCTGACCAAATAAATCAACGGGAATCACTGCACGAGGAGTCAGCCCTGCTTTTATTGCAGTTTCAATTGCATTTTCTAAACTTAAAGGATCCATATTAAAGGTATCAGTCAGAACATCGACGAATACAGGAG
>JACVCA010000215.1 GCA_016742295.1 Alphaproteobacteria bacterium
ACCTTGGGGGGCTACTAAGCTTAAAGCCCCTCTGCCTGGCCAAGCGCTTAGTGCGCCCGAAAATCCTCGCATTGGGTTTAAATTTCTTATAACCACTTTAATTGCAGCTGCGATCTGGGGAATGTTATTTTTCTATTTCCAATAATTTAGGGGATAAGAAAATGTAAAATTATTCTAATAAAAACAACTTTTTTTATCACAAAAATAACAAAAAATTCTTACGATCCTAGATGAAGGCAAGACAGCGGTAAGAGCATAATTTAGATATGAAAAAGGGAGCCACAAAAGCTCCCTTTAAAAATGTAATACTAAATCCAGATTTCCAGGATTTACTGAATAGTGATAAATGTCTTGTTGTTTGCTTTATGCAAAAACTTAACTTGGCCATCAGCAGTTGCAAATAGGGTATGATCTTTACCCATTCCGACATTCAAGCCTGGAAAGAACTGGGTACCGCGTTGTCTTACAAGAATGTTGCCTGAAACAACATGCTCACCACCGAATTTTTTTACTCCAAGCCTTCGGCCTGCTGAATCGCGACCGTTACGAGAACTACCACCTGCTTTTTTATGAGCCATTGCCTAATTCCTTATTTCTTTGGTATAGCCTTAGGAGACTTTTCAGCTTTTTTGCTGGCTGCCTTTGGCTTGGTTGAAGTTGATGATGAAGTCACGATTTCCTTAGCAGCAGCTTTTGGTGCTGCTTTTACGCTTGCCTTTGCTGCAGTAGGTTTTTTAACTTCAGCTTTTGCACTCTTGGATTTTGTAGGGGCAGCTTTAGTACTTAAGGCTGTCTTTGCACCTTTAGCTGAGCGAGCAGCAGCTGCTGCCTGAATTAATTCAGACTTCTTCGCAATAGTTTTAGGTGCAGCTTTTGCACTAAGACTACCTGCACTAATTTCAACAATCCGCATCACTGTAATGTCTTGACGGTGACCACGTTTACGGCGGTAACCTTGACGACGTCGCTTTTTAAATACAATGATTTTATTATCGCGCCCTTGCTCGATAATTGTAGCGCGAACAACTGCTTTATCAATGAGAGGAGAACCAATTTGTGGCGTCTTCCCATCATCAACCATTAAAACTTCGGATAATACAACCGTTTCACCATCTTCTCCTGGAAGACGATTTGCTACAATTATATCTCCAGGAGATACTCGGTATTGTTTTCCACCGGCTTGAACAACTGCGTACATGTTTTAACTCACGCGCCTTTTTATTTTAAAAATTTAACATAAACTTTTGAGTGTGTTTCAAAAAGGTTATAGTTTGTAGAGTATAATAATCCTTCACACTGTCATGTGTTGAGTATAATGCATCAAGAATAAAGTCAAGGGTTTTTTGGTATTAAAGCTTATAAAAAGCAATGTGTATACAAAAGAAAATGCTTGAGACTTTGTTCTTCCACCCCAAAGCTAAGCTTAAGCTTGGAAAAAATGGCGTCCCCTAGGGGATTCGAACCCCTGTTGCCGCCGTGAGAGGGCAGTGTCCTAGGCCTCTAGACGAAGGGGACTTAATGCAATAAGAAGCAACTTTAAACGATATCATTCATAGAATCAAGCTTTTCAAATTATTTAAAGGTAGGTTTGATTAACAAATAGAAGGGCCTGAAAAATTACAGCTTGAAGCAGCAAAGAGAAAGAGTTTAAGAATTGTTTTTTTGGCTTTGAGCTAGCTGATTACTCTTATAAAGTGTAAAGGAAAGAGTGAAGAATTCTCTTTGATATAATATCATCTTGGATGTAATTAAGAGTCATTACAGTAAAGTAACTATATAGAAAAATTCTCTTTAAGCGAGATAAGCAATGCAACGCCTTTTAATCAATTTACCGGAAATTATTTATACTCCAAGGTTAAAATTGCAAATGCCAAAAGCTGGATTTGGAGAAAAACTGCATCAAGCCATGATGGATGGGTATGAGGATGGTATAAGGTGGCTAGCTTGGCCGCCTGAGAGACCTTCTATTGAAACGGTAGAAAGTGACTGTCGTCTACATCATGCTGAATTTATTTTAAGGGATTATATTCGCTATATTATCTTAGAAAAAGAAACGGTTAATGTGGTGGGAGGATGTGCATTTCCTTTTCAATATGCTAATTGGAAGATTGCCCAATTTGCAATTTCCTACTTTATTAAAAATAGTGAAAGATCAAAAGGTTATGCCACAGAAGCAGCTTCTGCAATGACACTTCTCGCTTTCAAAATTTTAAACTCCAAAAAGGTTGAAATTTATTGTGATTCAGAAAATACAGCTAGCATTAAAATTCCCACTTGCCTTAATTTTAAACTTGAATATATACAAAAAGGGGGGTGGCCTCGGCTCGATGGCGAGCTTGCTCAATTTCATGCTTATTCTATTTTTTCCCCAGATGATCTTCCAAATATTAAAGTCAAATGGTGATTGAAAACTTTTGAGCAAAATTAAAAATCAAAATTTCATTCGCAAAGGGATCTTATGCAGATTACAGAGCACCTTGAACATCTTTTGAAACAGGCTTTTCACCCGACTTTTCTTAAAATTTGCGATGATTCCGCCAAGCATGCAGGACATCGAGAGGCATCGGTAAGTTGTGAAAGTCATTTTTCAGTCATTATTGTTAGTGAATATTTTGTGGGTCTTTCTGCAGTTAAAAAACATCAAGAAGTTTATCGTATCCTTGCACCTTTAATGAAC
>JACVCA010000216.1 GCA_016742295.1 Alphaproteobacteria bacterium
GTGTTGATTCCCCGTTGTTCGTAGCTTTTTTCGATATGTTCAGCTTCCCTTTTTTGCTTTGCTGTATATTTTGATTTATCACCTCTAGGCATGTAGTTTCTCCTTTCGATTTCAACAGACTTCTTATTCCATTTGTTGTGCCTTTCCTGTCATAGGTACAAAGCGTACAGGCATAAGGGCTTCTTCCTTTAAACCTTCTTCTATTTTAGTATACCGAAGAAGAGCTTGATTGGGCATCTCCCCCAGCGGAATAATCAATATGCCACCCATTTTTAATTGCGATAAAATTGGCTGTGGTAAATGCTTGGGTGCTGCAGTCATAATAATTGCATCAAAAGGCGCCTTCTGGGGCCAGCCTTCCCATCCATCACCCTGTCGAACATGGATATTTAAATATCCTAAATCTTTTAAGATTCTTTTTGCCTCTTCAGCAAGCGGTTTAACAATTTCTATAGTATAAACTTTTTTACAAATTTGACTTAATATAGCGGCTTGATATCCACACCCTGTGCCAATTTCTAAAACTTTTGCAGCCGGCGTAAGGTGGGCAGCTTCTGTCATAAAAGCTACCATATAGGGCTGAGAAATAGTTTGGCCGTAACCTAGAGGCAAAGGTGCATCGGTGTAAGCTAGATACTGTAAATTCTCAGGAACAAATAAATGTCTTGGGACCTTTTTCATGGCTTCAACCACAGCAGAATTTGTCACTCCACGAAAAGAAATTTGGTTTAAAACCATCTCTTCTCTTTCCGTTTTATAATCATCTTGCTGGATCAGATACATTCCTATCCCCACAGTAAATACATAACCGAGCATCGATTCAAAGCAACCGTGAAATATCCTACTTTTGGACATAAACCCTAGAACCTTAAATGCCTCTTTAAAATTATTATTAGGTGATATAATTATAGAGCAAAGTTTAAATTTTATATTGATTTCTAACAGGAGATAATCCAAAAAGTGTTCTCTTTAGCAGTTTAGCATCCCCTATCATTAGACGCCTTCAATAAACCTTCAGAATTCATATGCTTGTTTAAAGATATTTATGTATTCTTTATTCCCCTGTGCTTATTTCTTATGATTACGAAAGATTTTTAATAAATGAATCACTTAAGGGAAAGTCGTAATTGAATGCGTAACTTTCAAGTATAAGCTGGATAAGTTAAAAGAGGTGTTTAAACTTGGTCATCAGCTCACATCTCAGGCTTATTGTAGCTAAGAATCAAAGTAAAAGGCCATTTTTAGAAACTTTTATCATAAATCATACGATACCCTTATTCCTAAATTAGAGAGTTTTTGAAGTTCTCGTTTGCCAGCGTCGCCAATCTGATTACCCACCACCTTGAGGGTTGTAAGGCCAGTGAGCTTCGCTAGGGCCTCTGCCCCAACATCGCCAACCTGATTACTGTCCAGGTTTAAGGGTTCTGTCAACAGGTTATTAATAAAAAAGTAATCTTTAATATTTATTATACAAAAATATCATATAAAAAATTTAAGGAAATAAAAGATGAATTTCTATATAAACTCAAAAAAGATAAGTAAACTCTTCTATGCTTCTATATTTTCAGTTATATGCAATGTTTCAATTAGTCAGATTAATGCAACAGATTACAGTGCATATCGGGTTAAGTTAGATCAAGTTATCAAACTTGCAAATGAGTTGGGAGACTCGGAATATGATAAAACAAAAAGAGAAGACAAGCTTAATTTACTAAAAAAACTAGCGACAATAATTGTTAAAAAACATAAAGCCAGGTTGGATTTAAGTCGTATTGAACAAGCCCATGCATATAAGGTTGGACAAACTCTCGGTAAATCATATTTTTATGTATCGAATGATAACAACTTAAATCATGATGAATCCCTTGCTATAAAAAGGATGATCTCTGAAGTTGTTGAGAATGCAAATGATTACTTATTAAGTGGAGAAGGAACTCTTACATTATACGCAGATATACTCCCCACTAACTTTAAAATATTTTCTAAGCACTCTACTCCTCAAAATACATTTATAGGTTATCATCATGAGTCAAACGCATCTTCAAATAAGGTAGAAGCTCTTTTTAATATTGGGCCCATAATTGATGAATTACATACAAAACTCTCTGAGCTAAAAGAAGAAACAGCGAGGAATAATGACTTGATTCCAGAAAAATCTCTGATTTGGTTTAAGGATAAGTGGAACAAAGAAGCAAATCGGAACTCACCAGTAGATAGTTTTTATAAAATGTATCCTGCTAACCCAAATCATCAACCAGGAAGAAGGGATTAGATTTTAATTATAAAAGTCAGAAATTGATCTGACGGATAAGAATTATCAGGCAGCTATACCGATAGAGGTAAAGCTGTCAGATGTCTTGACAAGGGTATCAAGTTTTTTCTCAATTGCAAGAATCTTTGTATCTAGGAAAGTTTGCCAAGGTGTCTTTCCATAGCAATACTTGCCTGAATGAGGTTTCTGCTCATTGTATGTTTAAGCCAATAGTCCAGATCTGTTTAGATTTCTTCCAAGGAAGAATAGAGCTTTTGGGAATGCTCATATAAATGTGTCAGAGTTTAATTGTTGTTGAGCTTCAATTTGAGCCTTCCTTTAAAAGATACATCCAACTGAGAAATGGTCAAAGTCCAATATTGAAGGGGCTCCTTTACTC
>JACVCA010000217.1 GCA_016742295.1 Alphaproteobacteria bacterium
AGCCTTGGCAGTTTAATGGGGGGGTAGCTCCGCAGGTAGATGGGTTTGTGACAAATAAACCAGGGATTGCATTGGGAATTTTAACTGCTGATTGTGTCCCTGTGCTGTTTGCAGATACTCAAGCTCAGGTTATTGGTGCTGCACATGCAGGTTGGCGGGGAGCTCAGGCAGGTATTCTTGAGAATACCGTGAAAGCTATGTGTTCTTTAGGGGCCGAGCGTGCCCGGATTATTGCTGCCATTGGCCCCTGTATTGCGCAGGAATCATATGAAGTAGATGCAAAATTCTATCAGAGCTTCATCGATCAATATCCTGTAAGTCAGGCCTTTTTTATGGCTACACCTCGAAAGGCATACTATTTATTTGACCTTCCCGGATTTGTAAAATCTTGTCTCAAACAAGCAGGTATCAAAACTATTGAAAGTGTAAATTTAAATACCTATACAAACCCAGATCTTTTCTTTAGCTGCCGACGTGCTTTCCATAAAAAAGAGCCTACTTTCGGAAATAATATTTCAATTATAGCAATGTGAGGAGATCAGAGTCATTGAATATTCCTTATTTAATAATTGATTTATCTTTTTTTTCCATTAAAGGTGAAAATGTATGAGCCCGTAGACCATTTTCCTTGATAAACTTTTTACCATGTTCAATAACTCTTTGACCCCATTTATAGGCCTTAGCTGCCATAACATTATCAAGTCTTAGTTCTGAGGATATGGGCTCTTTTAAATGATCTTCCAACGAAGGATCAATAATTTTTAACTGCGGCATCTCGTCACCATTTCCATCATAATGTAATGTATAAAGCATATTCATATAACTTAAATACTTAAAATAAGCTTGCCGAACAGCTTCATCCTTATTTTGCTTTAAAAGCTGCTCAAATTCTATTTTTTTAGAACTTAAATTTCTTGCTGTTAGAGTTGAGGGTCCTTCTATTTTGGATTTACTCTTAATGAAGCGATAAATAGGGGCTATACGGTTTAAAACAGTTTTATCTTTGCTTAGTAATGCTTCTGCAAAATTTAGTTTCAGTTGCATCTGCCCTAAAGACCATACAGTATGGTCTTTAAGTACAGTCATATCACTTCCAGATCCTTGTATATTTTGCTGTATTACAGAAAAAGACAATAGGTGGGGGTAAGTTTTAAGGGAATAGTCAGGATTAAAAAGAGCACTATCTAAAGCTAGGCGCTGAACCAGAGAGCCTTCTGATGTAGAGATTTTAGCACGCCATTTAGTCATGGACTTTTTAACTTGATGATCCGCCCTTAAAGAAGGGAGTAAATCTTTAGTTAACTTAAGAAAAGTTTCATCACTTATAGGGGCAGGATCGAAATCATAGCTTTGCTTTTTCTTGTAGCCTGCAAAAAACTGCTCAGGTTGTATGCCTATTCTTTTTAACATCGTCCAAAAGTTGTCTAGCATATGTTTCCTCTCTTGCTCATTACGACCAACAAACTGCGCTTCCATAAATCTGTATTGTGCCAGTTGTGAGTTTGGTTTAAAGCAGTCTTCAAAAGCGACCTCAATAGTTCTTAGAAATTTTGATGTTTCTCGGTCGATAGCTTCTTTCACACTTTCAGCTGTAATTGTTTTACAATTATCGTTGATTAGGAGACATATTATAGGAATGATATCAAAGCTTAGGGTTGATAAATTGGATGTATATTCATGATAGTTAAAATCATCATTGGGTAAGGCTGAATATATGTTTAATAAGGTAACATACTTAATCAAAGCATAAGCATCAGCTTGATCTTGTTTTTCTTGCTGCTCTACTTTCAGGTTTTCAATATCTTCTTTAAGTGCTTCTCCTTCACTTTGCTGTCTTTCTAATTTTTCAGTGAGTAAGCTTATTTCTTCTTTGGATTTTTTAATTTCATTCTTTTTTTCCCGACTTTGCTGTTTGTATTCCTCATCTTCTTGTTCAAGGTTGCTTAACTCCTCTTTTATCTTTTCTTCTCTTTCTTCACCGGAACTAATGAGCGCTAAATTGTGATCTTTTTTTTCACGCAAAAGCTTTTGATCTGTTTCATAGGTGGCTCTGAGTTCAGTTAAAGCTGGTATATCTTCTTCTATATTCTCTTCATAATTATGCGATTCTAAACTTGAATCGCCTGAGGTTGAGGGGGCTTCAGAAGTACTTATTTCCGAAGAAGTACTTGCATTTGAGAGAGAACCTTCAATATGGTCTAGGCTGCTTTTAATTTCACCTTCTTGCTCATCAGTTTTAGGCAGAGAAGCTCGAATTTCCTTTTCTTTAAGTTCGTATTGCTCTGCAAGCATTTTTAATTCAGCACTGATTTCGCCTAATGCATCTCGATGCTTATTTGTATTTTCACGTTCTCCTGCTAATTCTTTTTGCTTTGTCTGCATAGAAGTAGCAATTCCCTCTACCTGTTTTTTTAGAACTGCAATTTCCTCACTTAACGTTTGAATAATAGAAAGGTTAGCTTCTTTTTCTTCTTCAAGTGCTTGCTTTTGAGCAGGTTGCATAGACAGCATGGATTCTTTTTCTTGAATCTTGCGTGTAATAAAGTCAGTTTCTCTAATTAAAGCTATATGCTGACCAACTCTGGGAGGTTGTCCTTGCATGGTTTGAACTGAAATCAGATCAGCTCCTTCACCTTTATGAG
>JACVCA010000218.1 GCA_016742295.1 Alphaproteobacteria bacterium
GCATCTAGGTGCACCGGAAAGTGTTGATTCAGCAAAATATACTGGCCACCCCCCATTACTTGGTGGCGCATCTGTTAAATCTTTATCGCTTGCTCTAACCCCTACACAACCTTGCCAAGGTACACTTGCGGTGAATCTGCTTAATTGGGCTGAATTTGAAAGCCAATTTGTATGAATAGGACCTATATTAACGGTCGCAACATAAGGAACAATAGAAATTGCGAAATTCGGTTTTGAATTTTTATTTTCATATAAAATATCAATCATGTTGGTTGCAGCAATTTTCAGATTTGTCATCTTATTACTAGAACTCATAGATCCTGTGTTGTCTAAAACCATTGCGAACTCAAGTCCTTCTGCAGGTTTTTTAGTTTGGGATACAACATTCACTGCCAGAGTATTGAGACCTATCAAGGGACCAAAATAAGACGGTATAGTTCCGTTAACTTTAACAGTGACGAAGGCATTAGAATTTTGATCTTCTTCACGTGTCGCAGTCATTTGAATAGTCGAACCATAAGATCCAGGGGGGAAATTGGCCTGGAATAAATTTTGTGCATTAAATTGGAGATCGGCTGAATCATACTCAATCCCTGCAATAGCCGCTGCATCGGCCGCATATTGAAGCTTTGTTTTAATATAAGAAACTCGGCTAATATCTATTGCAATGCCCATTAAAATAACTAAAGGAATGAGAGTAAGGGCAACTATAATTGCAATGCCTCCTGACTGGTTTTTGAAAAACTTCCGCACATTTCTGTTTTTTAAAGCTATGTCTTCAAACTTATTTTTCATCATCATTTTTATAAAATTTTGCATAAAGTTAACCGCATTTTTATTATTTATATTAGCTTGGATCTAAATTTACTGATCCTTGTCGAGGCGTAAAAGTGCTGATTTTGTAAATTACACTATTGAAAGTATAATAATTAAAGATAAAGGGTTCGTAATTATAAAATGCTTCTGCAATAATCAAATTTTGCCCTGATTTAAGTTGGATATTATTAGGTAGATTGCTTGGTGCATTACCTGCAGCGCCAATACGGCTAGCACCTATGCCTGTTTTTCTTTGCCAAGCAATCGTCATGGTGGCGTCTGGATTAACGTTAATTTGTGAGATGATAATACCTCCATTCAGATTAAAATTAAATGGCTTGGCAATTACATCCGCTGCATCCATCAATGTTTTCAGGGAGGTTTCTGTAACTCCAGGTCTACTTGCTAAAAAGCTCATTGTACCACTGACTCGCGAAATTTTATTGTGCAGGAAAATGTACATTGCAACTTCAAACATTCCACTTAAGATGATTAACAAGAGAGGTACAATCAAAGCAAATTCAACGGCCGTTGCTCCGGAGGTATTCTTAAAGTAATGTCGCACATATTTCATAACCGTATTTTATCCTTCGAAATTTTCATTAACAGTAATAGATGAGCCTTCTAAAAATATGGTTTGATTAGTAAAAATAGGTAAAGGCACTGTCCAGGGATACCTCAATGTATAAGTAACCGTTTGTCCTGATGACCCAAAAGATCCCGCGAGACCCGGGTTTGTTTTATTATCTGCGTCACTGATCGTATTATAAGCACGGACCGAAATTTGAACTTTAGAAGGATCAATAAGCCCCCAACTGTAGGTAGCGAGTATTTTAAAGATTTCTCCATTTATGGATGTACTTCGATCTTGAGTATTATTAACTCTGCCTGTCATTCCATAGCGTGCAGCCTGAGCCGCACCGGCATCTAAAGCATTTTGAATAACCAACATCAGGCCAAGTTCAATAAGCCCTATTAAGAGGAAGATAAAAATTGGGGCAAGAATTGCAAATTCTATCAGCGCAGTCCCGTCTTGAGAAGTTAAACCTTTTGACGACTGAGAAAAGTAGGTACAGATTTTTAACAATTGCTGTTTAAAATCTAAATATCTACTTTTTTGCTTATACAATTGAGAACCCCTATTTTAAAAATCCCGATAATGTATGATTGTCATCCGGCTAGTATATTTTAAAAGAGTATAAAGGAAGAGAGGTTAAAGAAATGTTAAAGGCCTATAATTGAGTTATTTAGGGAACTCAAACTTATAGACCTTTATTCATTATTTAGATTTTATTGTAAAATTATGTTGGTGATGTAAGTTTATTAGAAATAGCAGTAAACATACCGTTTAATTTACCACCTAATGCAGTTGCCCCTACAACAATCGCAACAGCAATTAAAGATGCAATTAAGCCGTATTCAATCGCTGTGGCGCCTGTTTCATCTCTTATAAAATTTCTAAGCATCTTTCAATCTCCTTTCCTAGATTTGTCTATTACTCAAATCATTTTTATCTATACTATAATTATAACACATATAAAAGTAAAATAAACTTAAATATAGACATTTTATTATCTGTCTATTATTACGATATACTTTATGTATTAACAAAGTATGTATTTTACGATTTTTTTTGATATTATAACTTAATTTGAAGTATCAATTTTTGGGACACTTAACAAAAGGATGATAGAGTGTTAAACTCCTAGAAAAACAAAGGAGAGAAGCCCTATGCCCCAACAAACCTGCAAGAAATGTCATTCTACGAACTATGTTAAAAACGGACATACGCGAG
>JACVCA010000219.1 GCA_016742295.1 Alphaproteobacteria bacterium
ACCTAAGAGTGCGCCTGTAGCGCCTCCAACCAGGCCATGAATCAGCTTATGGGTAAAACCCTTCAGCTCTCCTGCTTTATAGGCAAGACCACGCTGATTAGCTAAAGTTCCACCGATAGTTCTGGCAATGGCACCTTTCACACTAAACTTCAGTGCATCTCCAAAGTCCTGTCCACCTACAGTAGCATTGAGGGCAATAGAGACATCGGCATTGATCAGTTTATATTTCTAGTTCTCATTGTGAGAGCTGTACGAATCTTCCTGGGGCATTTTCCTATTAATATGATGCGCATTGCTATTGTGCCGCATTAGTTCTTCATATGAACATAACCCACGCTAAGATTAAAGCCTGATGCGACCCTAGAGTTCTACAGGATTTATCTCACTGGCCTAAGAGGTGAAAATCGCATCTTTAAATTATTCTCCAGGTAAGTGACTTGGATTCTTAAGTACTTTTTCTAAACTGATGCAAACTTGGTTAATAATATTTTCTAAAGCTCTTTTCAGATAAGAACCGTTATTTTGGGCCCATAATTGAGCATTTTCTTCGATATCTGTTCCTGTACCAGGCGGGGTTCAAGGGGAGTAATGGGAAAAGAGCCTTTCAGAAGAGTTGATCTCATATGAATAGCGTTACATCAATCAAGTTAACTGTCAACTGTTATTTTTAAGAGGTAAGTTTACTACCTGACATATTTTTAAGGGTTGATTGAGCTTATTTATCTGCATTTTTTTCTATGGATCAGGCCGAATATTAATGAACATCCTGCAGTTGTTAAAGGTGTTTGCAACTCTCATTATTTGGATAACTTACTTATAAATGACTAAAAAGGTGGGTAAAAGGTTACAATTAAGAAAAAATTTAAAAGATAACAACTTATGATATAATAATTGTGAACAAATACAAATTGATCAACTACATTGAATAGATAAATTATATATGACAAGAGTATAATTGCTAAATTTGAATAAAGTGTATAGACTTGAAACAGCCATTGAAGCCTCCTAAATTAATTTATGCTGGCTCTGCTAAGCAACAAAAAGCTGCAAGCTGGGCAAAACGACGAGATACATATGCCTGGAATTCCAAGGTAAATTATCGATTACACCCAGAACAATATAAAGTTGGTAAAGGAGAGCAAGGGGTTCTTTTGTGTGAGCCTTACAAATCAGAAATTCTCCCTTATTGGCGCTTTAAGACACCGAAAATTGCTCAAGAAAGCAGCGAAAAAATATTCGAAATGTTTAATGACTATTTATCGCGTGATGAATTTATTGGAGCTGATATGGCACGAAAATACCTTCAAATGGGATATACAAGAGCCAGGCGATATGCAAATCATCAAGGGGGGCTTAAGTATGATAAACAGACCGGGCAAGAATTGCCTTATGCGATTGAAGATCAGGTTAAGGCGCAAAGTGCACGTATTTTTTATGCCAAATGGAGAGAAGCTGAAGCAAATCCGCACTATCAAAAATTAAAAAAAGAATGGAAGATAAAATTTGGATGAAACTTAAAGACTATTGCTGCAAAACGTGTTCAATCAGTAAATTAACTTTTCTAGTCTTTTACTACCCTGGTTAATAGATTTTAAAATCTCTCTTTGTTTTTTCTCCTCATTCGTACTCTTGGATCCCTTTTCAATAGCGGCTTAAACGAAGGACATTCTTATAAAAATCAAAAGCGCTTTCAAGGTTGCGCACAGCAAGCGTGATATGGTTTAAACCTATGATCATATTCTAACTTTTACTATCGTTATAAAAGGCTTGGCAAGTCGAAGCCCCCAGAAGAGTGTATGTAAAGGAATCCATTTAAATACTTGCAATCTTAATTTTAAATTATACTGCTAGCTTAGGAGTGGGTGGTTAAGAGAGTCTTGGTAATTCCTAGCCATATTTACTCTCGACTTTTGCATATTCAGGCTACAGAGAGAGATACTGCTGAAGGGCCATCTTCTGCAGTCAACCCTGATTCTCTCTTATAAAACTTGAGATTTCAAGCATTTTAGCTTAAAATCGGACAAAGGATGTAAGAGAGAAGCGTATGAGTTTCTCATCCAATTACTATCGTAGTTGGAATCACATGAAGTTATCCATACCTTTAATATTTGTAGAGGACTAATCCATGCATATGCCAACTCGTTGTGGGGCCTTCATTTTTCATTTTGTTAAAAAGCAACGGTTGGGGTTCCTGAGTATTTTACTTACATCAATTGTATGGTCCTTAAATGAATCTTTTTTTCCTTATTTTATAAAGCTTTTAGTGGATGGGATTGCTCATCTTGATCCGCACAAAGATAATGCTTTCAATCGTCTAGCGCCTATACTTCTGAGTCTTGGAGGCATTTGGCTCGCTATGGAAATTGCATTACGTTTGCAAGGTTATATTATGAAAGTGACTTTTCCGCATTTCCGAGCCAACATTCGCGAAGCCGTCTTTGCGTATGTGCGAGGGCATTCGCATGAATATTTTACGGCAAATCTCGGGGGAACCATTGCTGATAAGATTTCTGAATTACCTAAAAGCTGTGAACAAATCATGCAAAGTCTTATCTTTCAAATGTTTCCCATTTTAGCGGCTTTTTTTATATCGTTGGCTATAATTGGGCA
>JACVCA010000220.1 GCA_016742295.1 Alphaproteobacteria bacterium
TAATAGTCAAGCTATCTGCTATTGCAAATATAGCGCAACCAACAGCACACATAAGTGCAGCAAGAATTAAAGGTATACGAACGCCGTAGCGATCAAGGATAAGCCCCACAGGAATTTGCATGGTGGTATAGCCATAGTAATAAAAGGAGGCCATGGTCCCCACTGAGCAGGCTTGAATTGAAAGCTCACTCATTAATTCATCTGTAATAACACTCGTAGAAACCCGTATGACGAATTGATAGAAATAAAAGCTACCTGCACATAGCCAAATAGCCCACGCTAAAATTCTATTATTTGATTTTTTCTCGTCTTGGGTAAGACTATTATTTTTCATGTTACTAACTCAACCTTTTTTATTATTAAAATACCAATAGATTTATTTATATTATATTTGAATTTTTGAAACAACAATTTTCTATATTTACTATCTATATTAGTAAATTCCATGGCTATATATTTAAATATTTAGAATTTTTTATCTTGGCGAGCTATACGGCCAAAATTACCGAATACTTGCTGTAAGAAGGTCATAGAGTGACCAGTTGTTGGCGTCACTCGTTCCACAAATTCAATATCTTGTGCATCTGCTAACTTACGTGCGCTAATTTCCTTAACGTATCCCGCGTCATCAAAAGTAATGGCAATAGTTTTCTGATCGATAACTTCAGGAGTAAAGAAAGCCTTAGCTTCAGTTGTTTTGGAGATATAGTACCAGGTCTTATCATTAAATGTTGCAAGCGTAGAAGGGCTGCCAAGAATTCGTTCTACGTCTTCACGGGTATGACGTCCACAGGCAATTTCTTTTAGGGAGGCTTCTTCAATAATTTTACCCTGATGATGAATTATAGGACTACATCCGACCATAAGTAGTAATAAATAAAACATAACCCAGTTGCTTTTTATAATTATCTTCATTTCGTCATCATATTGAAAATTTAAAATATTTAATTGTTGATATTTTTTCTGGCTTTGTCAATTGTTTTGCATAATTCTTTCAGAACCCCCCTCTTGAAAATCCATGTCCCTTCTTCTTATTATGCCAGAGCTTTCCAAGTCTTATTTTTCGTAGAAAAAACCGTAACTTTTCCTGACCAAAGTCTGGGGTAACCTTATGAAGACAATGAATGTTCAGTTGCAGGTTTTACAAAAGATCTTACTTTCAAATAGTGACTTTTTCATAAGATGGCTGTGTATTACCCTTGTGTGATTATCTTAAAAAGCACAAATATTAGTTCAAAATCTGCCGGTAAACATAAAGATTTGACAAAACACGCTGCACATAAGTACGTGTTTCACTATAAGGGATCAATTCCACCCACTTAACCAGATCAACGCTTTTTTCACGCGGATCTCCATTGCGCTTAATCCATTCCCATACAGGCGTGGCTCCTGCATTATAACTAGCAATCGCCAAAATATATGATCCTCCAAATTGCTCTAGTTTTTTTCCAAGATAATGACAGCCAAGCTGAGCATTATAGGCAGGATCATTTAACAAACGTGATTGTTTATAGGGTAAGCCCATCTCTTGAGCAACTTTCCGGGCTGTATCTGGCATCACTTGCATAAGTCCTCTTGCCCCAGCTGAGCTGATGGCTGATGCATTAAAGTCGCTTTCTTGGCGAATGACAGCTAATACTAGAGCTAGTTCCACTGCAGTCTTGATTTTAAAAGGTAAGGATGGATAAGCCCAACGGACCATAGGTTGCTCAAAACGTTCAGTTTTCTTGACCGCTTGAATTGCAAAGCTTGGTAAGAGCTCTTTTGCAAGTTCCACTGCTAAATAGCGCTGAGATCGATTTGGCATCTTCTCGCCCAATAAATATAAAAATGGAAGGGCTTCTTGTGCATAGCCACTGGCTACCAAAAGACGTGAAATGCGTACAAACTCGTGTTTTTCAAAAGCTTGTTTTTCTTTAGGTGTAATGGGCAAACGATCTATTAGTTTTAATTTGAAGGTAGGAGAAATCTTAGCAATCGCAAGCTGCCCATAATAAGTGATGGGAGATTTGCTAGCGGCCTCAAACCATGGGTGAGCAGTCTCTGGTTGCCCCCCCACTTCATAAGCACACCCGCACCAATAGTTTGCTTTAGCTTTGCTTAAAGGCGTTTTTACTGTAGCAAGCATGCGCTTAAAGTGCATCAATGCAGTTTTAGGTTGATTTAGGAAACTTAAGGCAACCCACCCTAAAAACCACTCGGATTCAGCGTAATCTTCACCGGCAGCAAATTTATGATTTTTAAGAATATCATAAGCAAGCTTAGGTTGCTTTTGGTTAAGAGATTCACGAGCAAAGTAGCGACACTCTTTCCACCACGCATGATGATGGTCTTTCAGACGAGAAGGATGGGGTAGAAGTGTAAGTAAAAGGCGCGCTCCTTCAAGATTATCAGTTTTATGGTAAGCCCGAACTTGATCATAAATAATTCCCAGATCCTTTTTAAGGGATTTAGGGAGGTTGGCAAATTTTTGCTGTGCATTTGAGGCTTGTTCAATAAATGCAATCCTTGCCTCAGCCAACATTCGATGATTGACATCAAGACTTTGAAGCATCCGCCGCGCATGCGTGGTGTTGCTCTCCCAGAGCAATCGAT
>JACVCA010000221.1 GCA_016742295.1 Alphaproteobacteria bacterium
CTAAAGCACTTTCATGAGGCACGAGGTTCATCACTCGATCAACCATCAGCATCGGATAGCGATGAGGAATAAGCTTTTGTATTTCTTCAATATAAATAATTTTATCTTGGCTATCAGCTGATGGCAGCATTTTTTAAGCCCTTTCTTTCTTGCTAATCAATTTCTGTAACGCGATGGTCTGCCGATGCCATTGACTTACGGGAACTGCAGGACTGCCTCCCACTGTCATACCCTCAGTAATATCACGCATAACGCCACTTTGGGCAGCAATGCGAACCCCTTTACCAATTTTAAGGTGACCTGTAAGCCCTGCTTGTCCAGCAATGGCTGTAAAATCCCCTACGTTGGTGCTTCCTGAAATACCCACCTGAGCAACAATCACGCATCCTTTACCAAGCCTGACATTATGCGCAATATGCACAAGGTTATCAATGCGAGTTCCAGCCCCTATCACCGTGTCATGAGCACTCCCCCGATCTATGGTGACGTTAGCACCGATTTCGACACGGTCTTCAATCAAAACTCTGCCAAGTTGCGGGACTTGCACATGGCCTGCCTCGTCCATGAAAAAGCCAAAACCAGCTTGCCCCATACGCGTTCCGGCATGGATTGTTACTTGATTGCCAATCAGACTATGGCTAATTGAAACATTTGCTCCAATTTGACAATTATCGCCAATAACAACACCTTGTCCAATAACTGAATTTGCAGCAATTGTAGTATTAACGCCAATACGCACATTGGCAGCAATAATGACTCCTGGTTCCAGCTTAGAATTATAACCAATATTTGCTGAAGGGTGAATATGAGTTTCTTGATTGGCGGCATATGAACATGAGAAAGCCTCAGGATAAAAAGCCTGCGCAATTAATGCATAACTTCGATAAGGGGTGTTAGTGACTAAAATTGCTGCTGTTTGGGGTGCAGACTCTATATGCTTGTCCTCCAGAATACAAACTCCAGCGCGGCTGAATTTAAGATTTTTAAGATATTTGGAGTTATGTAATACGCCTACAGTATTTTCTATAGCGTCTTCAAGAGGAGCTACATCATAAAATAGGCTCTCAAGCTTGAGAGAAGGTGGTAAAGGCTCGTTAATGCGAGCCTTACCAATCTCAGCAAGTTGACTGAGAGAAAAAGGCCCACTCCTGTCAAAAAAGCGCGTATCAGGCATAATTATTTCTAATCAACCCCTGATAATCAGATGCCTTCTTCCCACTTACTTCTTTTTACCTGGGATTTTGACAACAACATCGACTTTAGGCAACTTCTGGTCCAGTCCTTTTAAAACACGATCCGTTATATCAACGTTATTTGATTCATCAATGTAGACCGGAATTGAAGAAGGTAATACGATCTTAAAGCCTTTCTCACGTGCGATTTTTTGTGTAATGTCCACCACTGCTTTGCGAATATCTTCCATTGCAATTTGGCCAGCTTCTTTTAAGCCTGTGTCTTTAGCCATTACGCTTTTCTGCAACTCAGCGACTTCCTTTTCAAAATCCTTACGCTTTTTTTCAAAATCATTAGGCGAAAGATTTTTTTGTTCTTCTACAAGCTTGGCTTCATTTTCTCTTAACGCTTGCTCATGTTTGCGAATTTCATCTTGATAAGTTTTGCGATAACTATCCATTTGGGTATTTAAAGCTTTAGCAGCCTTTGATTCATTAAGGATACGATTGATATCCAAAATTCCTATTAATAAAGCATCTGTTGAAGCTTTTCCTTGTTTTACTCCTGCCTCATTTGTTGCATGAAGAACAGGGTTATGAAGCGTTGTTCCTATTAGCAAAGCAAGGCCTAAAGCAGGCTTAAATATATTTGATTTCATTTTTATTTTCATTTTTAAAACCTCGTTCCAAATCCAAAGTGAATTGTGCGTGTACTATCAAACTTCTCTTTTTTCACTGCTTTTGCAATATCCATACGAATAGGTCCAATAGGAGAACGCCAACTTATACCAACGCCTACAGATGCTCGAATGGAGGATTTATCAAGAACTTCCCTTTTTGGTTCTTTTGTACCCCAAAGACTTCCCGCTTCTGTAAACACACTTCCCTTTATACCAAATTCATTCGGTAAACCTAAAGGAAATAATAGTTCTACCGTTGACGTATAATAATTAAATCCACCAAGTGAATCACGGGTTGCTTTATCACGAGGTCCTACACCATTTACTCTAAAACCTCTCAAGCTACCGTCACCTCCAAGATCATAACGATCAACAATTCTTACTTTTTTACCTAAACCATGCATAAGCCCGCCTGTAGCTCCTAAACCTAACACCCATCCTTCTGTGATTGGAACATAATATCCCCCATTCACATCATTTTTCAGATAACGTACATCGCCTCCTACACCTGCAAGTTGGTTTTGAAAGCTCATATAGTACCCCTCAGTTGGATCCATAGTGCTGTCTCGCCTATCATAAAGGAGCCCTTGCGAAACCATTGAGGTAAGAGCACTGCCCGATTGTTCACGAATAAAACGCGATGCTTCACTTCTAATACCCAAGATTCTGTCGGTTCGAACTGTGTAAGCAACAGTTTGCGACAAGTTCTCGGTCAAATGATAACCTAAACGAAGGTTA
>JACVCA010000222.1 GCA_016742295.1 Alphaproteobacteria bacterium
TTTTAAACCTTTCCTCATCCGTAATGCCATTTGAAGGTTTAATTTCAATTTGTTGCTTAATACCAGTTTTTTGTTCACTAGCTTCAACACATAAAAGACCATCGGCATCTATAGAGAATCTTACTTGAATACGTGCAGTCCCGGCAGGCATTGAAGGAATACCCCTTAGTTCAAACCTTGCTATCGAGCGACATTGATCGTCCATTTCATATTCACCTTGAACCACATGAATCATCATGGCAGTTTGCCCATCTTGATAAGTAGTAAATTCTTGAGATTTGGTAAGAGGAATGGGACTATTTCGCGGGATAATTTTTTCAACTACCCCTCCCCATGTCTCAAGGCCGAGTGATAAAGGGGTGACATCAAGCAAGAGAGTATTTGAACCTTTCGTTAAAGCTTCAGCTTGAAGCGCAGCTCCTAAAGCCACTGCTTGATTAGGGTCAATATTTGTAAGAGGGACTTTACCAAAAAATTGAGCTACTTTTTTACGTACGAGCGGCATATGGGTTGAGCCACCTACAAGCACTGTCCCTTGTATTTGATCGCACTTGAGTTCAGCTTGTTCAAGTACATCTTTACAAATTTCAAATGTTTTTTCAACAATGGGTAATAAAAAAGATTCCAACTTGGCAACAGTTAAAGAATGGTGCGTGCTCTTGTTCTCACCTTCAATCTTCCAAACCCCTTCTGTTGAAGTTGTTAGGTCTTCTTTAGCTTGCCTTGCAATTAAAAGGGCAAGTTTGCGGGACTGTGGCGTCATGTATACCTTGCCAAGTTCCTGTTGACGTTGAATTAAGAAATGGTCGAGAATTATTTGATCAAAATCATCACCCCCTAAATTTATATTTCCTCCTGTAGCTAAAACTTGAAAGATGCCTTTTTCTAGTTTTAAAAGAGAGAAGTCAAATGTCCCTCCTCCCAGGTCATAGATAGCATAAATACCCTCAACACCGTTATCCAAGCCATAAGCTAGGGCCGCCGCGGTCGGTTCATTGATAAGACGAAGAACTTCAAGCCCAGCCGCGCGAGCAGCTTGCCGTGTTGCTGTGCGAGCTGCATCATCGAAGTAAGCAGGAACCGTAATAACTGCTGCCTTTACCTCTCGAGAGAGAGAATCTTCCGCCATTTGTTTTAAATATTTTAAAATCTCGCTAGAAACTTCAACAGGAGTTAACCGTTTACCTGCTATTTCAAGGTGCATGATCCGATTGGAAACAGTATCCTTATTATCTGTAAGGTTGAAGAACGCTTTTTGATCTGGATGAAAATCTTGAATACGCCGTCCTATTAGGCGTTTTACCGAGCTAATAACACTTATTGGGTCTTCAATTAGTATTTCGTATGCTTTATGTCCTACGATAGGACTTTGCTCAGATGGGTAAGCAACAACGGACGGTACTAAATATTTACCCATATCATCGGTCAAGACAGCTACCTTACCGTGCGCTGAAATTGCAATCACTGAGTTTGTGGTTCCAAGATCAATACCCACAGCAAAGCTTGTATCTTCTGCAGGGGGGTCAGAAGTTTGACCTGGTTCAACAATTTGTAAAAGATTGCTCATGGTTTAAGCAAACTTTTTTAACTGCACGCAACATTCTTGCATGATATTATTGATATATTTTAGGTGTTGCAGTTCTTTAACCGCATGAGCATACACTTTTTGGACAAAATAGTGACTTAGATCTTCAAGCCCTTTTTCAAATATATCGCGTGCGTGATTTAAAACTTGCGCTAAGGCATTCGAAGAGCTGGCGACATCGATGGCTTCTCGCATTTCCATGATTTCCATAAGTAAGTTTGCATCCTCAAGTCCTATGTTTTTATCAGACAGAGAAAATCCTTGAATTTGTAAAAAACATTCTGCTCGCTTTAGAGGATCTTTTAAAATTATATAACTATGATTAACTGCTGCTGAGTGTAATCTTGAAAAATCTTTTTCTAAAGCACTTGCCCCGACAAAATTATCAGGGTGTAATTTGCGTTGAAGTTGAAAATATTGTTTTTCAAGATGCACGAGATCAAGTTCAAAACTGGTTTCAAGATCTAAACGTTGAAATTCATTCATTTCACGTAAGGGTTGAATTTTATGACAGGTGGGGCATAGCAAGGCAGTTATCTTAATTACATCCTTACATGACCAGCATTGCTCTTGAAGTGATAAGTTCCTCATAGCTTAGACTCGGAATGATTCACCACAACCGCATCGTCCCTTTTCATTTGGATTTCGGAATACGAAACCTGATTGCAGATGATCTTCTAAATAATCCATTTCTGTTCCCAGTATAAACATGACTGCTTTCGGATCAATCAAAACCGTGAGACCTTGGAGCTCAATTTTTTCATCATTTGGGGCTATTTCATCTGCATACTCAAGTGTGTAAGCAAGACCATTGCAGCCTTTTGTTTGAATACCGATACGAATCCCTGCTGATGGTTTACCACGATTTTCTAGCAAACGTTGGATCTGCAACTTTGCCGCCTGTGTAAGAGTTAAAGGTACAAGTCTAGGATGATTAATCATTTAGAGTATAGATCCATTCTATTTATGATGGAGGTTGTTAGATT
>JACVCA010000223.1 GCA_016742295.1 Alphaproteobacteria bacterium
GAGCCAATCAGCAAGCATAAAAAGTTTTTATAAGGCAATTCAGCCAGTGCTTTAAGAAGAATGGTGTGTCCTTTAGAAGGTGAGAGACGTGCTGGTAACAAGATAAGGGGTGTGTTTTGGGGAAGTTTCCATTGCGTGGCAAGAGTTTGCGTTCGAGCGGGAGAAATAGTTTCAGGATCAAAAACCTTGCTATCAACCCCTCTATGAATGACTTCAATATTCTTGAAATTTAGCCAGTTAAAATGTTGATAATTTTCTTTGATATAATGGTCAATGAATTCTGAGACTGCAATGATACGGTCACTACGCATCATAACTGAATTGTAATAGTTCTTGAGAGCACCTACATTTTTATAAGCACCATGGACGGTAGTGATAAATGGGCATTTTTCTTTCTTGCAGGCAAAAAATGCGCTCCAAGCTGGTGCTCTTGATCTTGCATGTACAAGGTCAACATTATATGTGGTAATGATTTTGCGTACTTTTCTAATATTATTAAGAATGATCAATGGATTTTTTGACTTAAGCGGAAGTGTGATATGCAAGCCGCCGATCGTTTCTAAAGGCTTAACCATTTGTCCTCCGGCTGAGACAATTATAGCCTGATGCCCGGCTCCAACCAACGCCTGCGCTATCGAGAGGGTTCCTATTTCAACGCCTCCACTATCTAATGTCGGTAAAACTTGAAGGACTGTGAGTTTCTTATGCAAGATCAAATCTCATGGCAATAATTATCCCAAATTCACTATCAGTGTCTGATCCTCAGTGCAAGATGAATTGTTTTTAGATAAAAAAGAGTTATTCATCAAAAAAATGATGGTTGATTATGAATTTTAAGGTACAATAAAAACCTGTATGTAAATTTTAAGAGCACCTTTTCATGATGACCCGCCAAAAAAGATCTTTAATTATTCTCATTATAACAGCAGCCATATTGCTTTGTTTAGCCGCAGGAGCCTATTGGTTTGTAAACCGTAACGCTCAGCCGATGGGAGGGTTAAAGCCCTCAGACTATCTAGCCGTGGAAGCTGAAAAAGTAAGGCGCGGTTCAATTGTCAAGCGGATCACTGTCATTGGAACGCTGATTGCTGAGCAAAAAGTGGTGATTAGGCCGGAAATTGAGGGTAAAATTACCAAGATTCTATTTAAGGGCGGATCGACCGTTGAAGCAGGGGCCCCTCTTATTGAAATTGATCCACGCATGTTTGAGGCTCAAGTTAAGGAAGCTGAAGCCAGGTTCGAGCTTGCAAAAGCAGAAAATGCCCGCCATTCTAAGCTCGCTGCAAAAAGTGCTGGACCAGTTAAAATCCTCGAAAAATCTGTGGCAGACTTGAAAGGAGCAGAAGCACAGCTTGATGTAGCTCGCATTAAGCTTGCAAACACGATTATTCGCGCTCCATTTGCTGGAGTTGTTGGTCTCAAAGATGTCAGTATTGGGATGTTTGTAGATCCACGTACGGAGGTTTTAACTTTGGTGGATGTGGATCCTATTGTCTTGGATTTCAGGCTTCCTGCAAGTTATCTAAAGGTTATTAGTGTCGGTCAACAAGTGAATGTTCTTGTTGATGGCTTTGAAAATAAAGTGTTTAAAGCAACCATTTCTGCCATTGATGCTAAGGTTGATCCTAGTGCCCACAGCCTTGCCGTTAGAGCCTCGATTCCTAATGAACGTGGCCTTCTTAAACCTGGTCTTTTCGCGCGCGTCAAGATTGTCGTTGGAGCTAAAGATGATGCCATGTTACTCCCTGAGTCATCTGTATTGAGCCGCGGTGAGGAAGAATTCGTTTATCGTATCGTTGAAGTTCCTTTTGAAGGAGTTGTTGCTCCAAGAGCTATGAAGACATTCGTAACAACTGGACTTAGCGAATCCGGTAGCATAGAGATTGTTAAAGGAGTTAAAGAGGGGGATTTGGTAATAACCGTAGGCCAAACAAAGATTCGACCAGGTTATCCGGTACGTGTAGTTGAAGATATCGAATCAGCTGCAAAGGATGAAGATGAAGACGATGAAGGTGAACCTGTTGATGAACAGACCGCAAATCTCGTTGAGAAGACTCCCCCTTCTAAAGTTGAAAATGAAGCTGAGGTCACTGAAAAAGTAGAGGCTGAAAAAGAAGAAGTGACATCAGAAGTAGAGGCTAGCCAGGAAGAATCAAAACCTTCGGAGGAATCAGCTGGAGAGTCTACTGATCAGAATGAAGTGGCTGAAGCTCAGGAAGAGAACCGAGTGCCTGAAGTACCAGCAGAGCAGAAAGAGGCAGTCCCTAATGTTAAGGAAGAGACGCCTGCCTCTGAAGAGTCGGCGGCTCCTAGTGTAGAAGTTGCAACTCCTACCTCTCAGCTTTCTAACCCTAAGTAAGAATTAACGAGATATCTTTGGTCTAAAAACATGAAACTCACAGAAATTTGTATACGCCGTCCAGTTTTAGCAACTGTTTTATCACTTGTACTTGTGATTGTAGGTGCTGTTACTTTTGATCGTCTTCAGGTGCGCCATTATCCGAAAATTGAGTTACCCCGCATTGGTATAACCAATCAATTTTAGGGCGTAAGTC
>JACVCA010000224.1 GCA_016742295.1 Alphaproteobacteria bacterium
ACTGGAATTCCAAAAAGCGTGGTTTTCAAAATAAAATCGGATATAAAAGATAAATCAAGAATGGAATGGAAACAATCCCAATCGAAGCATCATCAGTTGCAACAAATGGTCTTTCAATCTGGCATTTGATATTAAGCGCTGATATTATTGTACAAATTGTTATGCTACTTCTAGCTGCTGCATCATTTTGGTGTTGGACAATTATCTTTGCCAAATTTTTTACCCTTCGTCGTATTGATCGTCTTGCTGACAGATTTGAATCCATCTTCTGGTCAGGCAAGCCGCTTGATGGACTTTATGAGCGTATAGGCTCACGACCTGATGATCCCTTATCTTCAGTCTTCGTGGCTGCAATGACTGAGTGGCGCCGTGCTTTAACAAATAGCAAGACTCAGTTGTCTGAGAAAACCACTACTGTCCAAGAACGGGTTGAACGCGTCATGCATCTAACAGTTAATCGCGAAATGGATCAACTCGAACGTCATATGGGTTTTCTTGCAACTGTTGGCTCCACAGCACCTTTTGTCGGTTTGTTTGGAACAGTTTGGGGGATTATGAATAGCTTTCAAAGTATTGCAGCTACAAAAAGTACAAACCTTGCCGTTGTGGCCCCGGGTATTGCTGAAGCTCTCTTTGCAACAGCACTTGGCTTAGTTGCGGCTATTCCAGCTGTTATTGCTTTTAATAAACTTTCAAGCGATTTGAACCGCTATGGGAATAGGCTCGACTCTTTCGTTCAGGAATTTGGTGCGATTCTTGCTCGTAAACTTGATGAAGAGAAATAATCATGGGTGCTGCTGTTTCCTCTAAAATTAAGCAGCAGTCATCGCGGCGCTCAGCAAAATCTATGAGTGATATTAACGTAACTCCTTTTGTTGACGTTATGCTTGTACTGCTGATTGTCTTCATGGTGACAGCACCGCTGATGACCGTAGGAGTTTCGGTTGATCTCCCCAACACACAAGCTTCTGCGATTAATGAAGAAACTGAGCCTTTGACGATTTCGATCAATGCAACAGGTGAGATTTATTTACAAGAAACTCAACTTGGTTTAGAAAGTCTTGTTCCACGCTTGATTGCCATTACAGGTGCTAATCCTGAGACACGTATTTTTATTCGTGGAGACCGCGGCCTCAGTTATGGTCGTATTATGGAAGTCATGGGGGCAATCAATTCAGCAGGCTTTAATAAAGTTGCTTTATTAGCTGAGCTACCAAAAACAATAAGTACTCCTCAACCTGCAAAATCACGATCAAAATAATGCAGCGAGCGGCTTTATATTCTGCTTTATTACACTTTTTTATTTTGATTTTACTTTTCGCTGGGTTGCCAAATTTCAGCAATCAAAAAGTGGAACTCTTACAGCCTGTAGCCATAGAAATCTTGCAAATTGGCAAGGAAACAACAGTTCTTGCTCCTAAATCTGAGCCTAAATTAAAAGAGGAGCCTAAGTCTGAGCCTCCGAAACCTGTCGAAAAACCAAAGTCTAGTGAACCAAAGCCGCCTGAACCCACTCCTCCCGCGCCTAAGCCTGAACCAATTCCTAAACCTTTACTAGAATCAGAAGTGGCTCCAGAACCTGTCCCTACGCTTGAACCCTTGCCTATGCCTCCAAAACCAAAGAAAGAAGTAAAACCCAAACCTAAGGTTAAGCCTAAAAATCCAAAGCCTACTTTTAAGAAGCCTGACGCAAAACCTAAGGAAGATGTAGATAAAGATTTCACTTCAGTTTTAAAAAATTTGAAAAAATCCAAGCCAACCTCATCACCAACTGAAAACGTAGGAGAGAAAGATGCTTCTCCCTCTACTGATGTTCCCAGTTCACAGCTTGGTAAAATTGGCAGTGAACTTTCACAAAGTGAATTAGACGCTGTGCGTCAACAGGTAGCACAATGTTGGAATGTTCCTGTAGGAGTAAAAGAAGCTGAAAGTCTGAACGTTGTGATCTATCTTTCGATGAATCCTGATGGTAGTGTGAGAGAAGCCAAAATTCAAGGAGGTACAACAAATCATCCAATGTATCAAATTGCAGCTGACAGTGCATTAAGGGCAATTAAAAACCCCTTATGTAGCCCCTTAAAATTACCTCTCCATCGATATAATATATGGAAAGAGTTTACATTTACGTTTGATCCCAAAGACATGTTTTAATTAGGAGAGAGATAGAATGCACCTTCATAAAACTAATTTTTCTTTAGTAATTCTAGCCACATTTTTTGTAGTTATAACTCCACTTCATGCCTTGCTTAACATTGATATTACCCAGGGCACGATACAGCCAATGCCCATCGCAATTGTTGATTTCACAAGCGATGGTGGAAATTATTCAGATAATCAAGGGGACCTCACCACAGCAATACCCCAGGTTATTAGCGCCGATCTCAAACGCTCGGGGCTATTTTCACCTCTTGATCCTGCTGCATTCATTCAAACCCCTGATGAAGCTTATACTGCACCTCTTCATGCAGATTGCCGTGTCCTCAATATTCAAGCCTTATTTGTGGGCAAGGCATCCGACCACGCCATTCAGGTCCGGTTGGATTTCAGCTGGT
>JACVCA010000225.1 GCA_016742295.1 Alphaproteobacteria bacterium
GCCTCAGATGGATCTATAACTGCAGTTTGACCTGTAGGGGAGTCGTGTAAAAGATAGCTGTAATTATCAATAAGTAAAGAGATCTGAACAATTTCAAGAGCTGACATAAGTATGACTCAGGTTGTTATGTATTGTGAGCTTGATTCATAGGGAAGTCAAACTTCCTTTAAAGTTCTTACAATTTCCATTGATTAATTTTTTGAAGGTCAGCTGATTGATCGTGTTCATAGTGGGTAAATTATTTTTTGTTTAAGTCTAAGGTTGATCGATCTAAAGCAAATTTTAAGATTTCTGAAAATGGCTTGTGTGAACTTAAAAGGATAAGGGCTGCTCCAATCAGAGAGAGAATCAGGAAAATATTAAATAACGTCCTTAACATTGAGGGCTTCCTTTCTTGTTATTTAATTATCAAGATGCCTTTTCAATCTAAGCTACAAGGTTATTATAAATTTGAATTTTTAATAGTGAAAGAGTTATTATGCAGGCCACTCTTCGCTGACAGTTTCGCCAAGGATAACAGCTTCTTTGAGGGAAAGAGGAGAGGGAGTAATAACATGAATTTCTTGCAGACTACTATCTGCTTCATCTAAAAGGCCGGCCTTCTGAGGATCAGCTGTAACACTGTAATTCATAATTAGAAACCCAGAAATAAGAAGTATAATGATAATTACCCACTTAATAAACACTTGAAGTTCCCTTTTTTGATTCTTTGGCTTCAGTATGGCAAAAAAAGGATAAGAAAACGTTAAGGAAAACCCTCCAGGAGTAAGATAGAAAAAATGAAAAAAAGGTTTCTTCGAATTTATTCTTTGTAAGGAGGCACAATAATTTTTTAAAATGTTCTTGCCACGAAAAGCTATTGCTTTCTTGTAAATTGCAGATCTAGCTGAAAGGTGCGTAGAGGGGAATCGTCAAGACTTTAATACGCAATGATCCAGCTTGTATTTTAAATGTTATATTTATTAATTCGCTTCCTTACTTTTTTAGAATAAAAAGAAGGGGATAAGTAAGCAGCGGGGTATTAAATTTTAGCACGCTCTAATTTGGCCAAATCTAAGTGAGCCAAATTATTCTTCTTAATTGCACTACGGATCTTACTAATATAAAGCTTGCGTTGCACCGAGTAACGCACAAGATCGCCAATTAAAGAATGTCCATCAGGTTTTTTGCCTTGTCTGCGTATTTGCTCACGGGTCTCACGCATCTTTTGGTAAGCGTTATTGGTATTTAAATTACGGATATAAGAAGCAGTACTCTCATGCAACGTATGGTAAAACTTTACTTTATCAAGAGTTTTCATCATTCCAAACAAAGAATTCTTCTTAAGTGCTGCATAAGAATGCCCCCAGCCTGTTTCTACAGCTGCCTGAGCGAGGGCCATAGAAGGGGGAATGGTATCAACTCGGCGGAGGAGCTCAGCAATATCAATTGTTTTGACTTTGTAAAGTGTGGCTAAATCTTCCAGCCATTCACGCTCTTCAGCATTCAACATCCAGCCTTGATCAACTTTATCTCGCAGTTTAATGAGTTGAGCGCGATCTTTAAGAATGTCTTCATTTACGGCCAAAACCATAGGAAGTAGAACCTTTAAAAATAATTCTTTTTTGGTCTCAAGATCCTTCAGATTTTTCAAATCTTGCGGGAAATTCTGACAGTAAAGCCGAGGAACAGCATTTGTGTTTCCACTCAGCAAATCACAGTTATAGTCATGGGAGGCCATTACTTGACGTAAGTGATCAAGATCGCTGATCGAAGTACCACAAGCTTGAACTTTTGTGGGGTCAGAGTGCAAAGGCTTAAGAGCATTTGTGTGACGATTATGCGATCTTGCAGGATGAAAAGCTGCGAGCAGATACAGAGTTACTACCATTAACAACAAAAATGTTAATGTAAACCAACGGTATCGTATTTCAAATAGTTTTGAAGTATTAAACATAAGATTTACCTTATTTTCCAGGAGGTTAAACAGAAATTACTCTATTGCACGAACTTCGGTTACTTCAGGGATATAATATCTTAGCATGTTCTCAATCCCGGATTTAAGCGTAGCGCTTGAACTGGGGCATCCTGAACATGCGCCCTGCATTGCAAGATAGACAATTCCATTTTCAAAACGGTCAAAAATAATGTCCCCGCCGTCTTGAGCAACGGCCGGACGAATGCGACTTTCAATAAGTTCTTGGATTTCAGCTGCAATTTCATCATTGTCGCTTGACGAAGCTGCAGGGGAACGATCAGCCTCTGAAAGTTGTAATACTTTGACCTTATCATGCGTCATGAAATAGGTGGTCAAGCCCTCTAGAATGAGAGGTTTAATAACAAACCATTCTATATCATCAGATTTTGTAACGCTGACAAAGTCTGAGCCAAAGAATACACCTTTAATCCCTTTGATCGCAAAAAGATTGCGCGCAAGCGGGGTATTCTTTGCAGATTCAAGCGTAGGGAAGTTGGCTGTGCCTGTTTCCATAACAGGTCTTCCCGGAATAAATTTCTGCGTTGCCGGATTAGGAGTATCTTCAGTCTGAATAAACATCATTCCTCAAC
>JACVCA010000226.1 GCA_016742295.1 Alphaproteobacteria bacterium
TTTGTGGTACTTTAATAATATAACCCGTGTCTTTATTTCGAATTTGGGTTAAAAAAGAGTATTGTAAATCTTTACTCTTGTTAAAATAAATTTGAAAATCAAAATGTTTTTTTGCAAATTTTGAGATGTTATTTGATGACCATTCACTTGATTTACGTAGTTCTACGAGAGCTGCTAAATTCCCTGCAATATCCTGTGATAATCTCTGGGTTGAATCTTCCCAATGGCGATCAATAAAAACGAAAGTTGTAATCGTCATGACAAATACTAGAGGTGTTAAAAGGATAAGCGCTAGTCTGCCAAAAAGACTGTGCGGCATGAAACGCTTTAAGTGCTTAAAAGGATGAATAAAAATCAATCGGGCCATAATACATAACCTTTATGGCGAACAGTCTTAATATATTGCGGTTGTCGGAGATTAGTTTCAATCTTGCGTCTCAAGCGAGTAACTTGAACATCAATCGTACGAGGGCTAAGTTCCACACCACTGCGGCGTGCAAGCTCATCCCTTGAAAGAGGGTGACCTGAATTGAGGGCAAGAAGTTGAAGAAGATTGGCTTCTGCTGTTGTTAATCCAATAGGCTGATCGTCTAGAAATAGCGCAGCTCTGCCGGGATCAAAACTGAAACGTCCAAGTGAAATTCTATTTGAGGGGGGAAGTCGTAGGGTAGTTCGTTTCAGAATATTTTGTATCCTTAATAAAAGCTCTCGAGCTTCGAAAGGTTTTACTAGGTAATCATCGGCGCCAATTTCTAGGCCTGCAATCCGTTCCTGGGACTCTCCCATGGCTGTTAAAAGAAGGATAGGAAGGTGTCTTGCTGGATGTTGCATATCATTGCGAAGACTTTTAATAAATTCAAATCCGTTTTCACCAGGCATCATGACATCAAGAATAATTAAATCAAAAAGATTGCCTATAAGTTTTTCCCGGGCACTTATGGCATCAGATGCTACGGTCACCATAAAGCCTTCATTAATGAGATATTTTCTAAGGAGATCACGAAGTCGATTATCGTCATCAACGACTAAAAGATGTAAACGGTGATAGTTCATAAGAATAAATTTTCCCGATTAAAGACTTTAGTTTTATAAAATAGCAGACGCGTATCTATCATTTTCATCTTATAAACTGCCAATTTTATGTTCTTCACGCATCTCTACCGTTTCTCAAGGCTTCTAAATTATTAACGCAAATTCAGACCTAAGCCAATCCTAGATGTATCAAGGGAGGGAAAAATACTCAGCTTTATAAATGTTATGTCGTTAAGAAAAAATAAACGACCTAGATATATATTTTACAGATATTAACAAATATTAATAAAGAAATACAAATATTCCTATGGTTGATAAAAGAATAAAAAAGAGGCTCAAACAAATGATCACAAAACACTCCCATGACTTTGAGCGCGTTGCCCTTGTCCTCCAGGGCGGAGGCTCATTGGGAGCATATCATATTGGTGCCTATAAAGCCCTTACTGAAGCAGGTTATGTCCCTGATATCATTTGTGGAATTTCAATTGGTGCTATTACTTCAGCGATTTTGGCCGGTAATGAGCCTGAAGATTGTCTTGCTAAGATTGAAGAATTTTGGGATTTAGTGTGTTGGCCTACGGGAATGCCGGAATCTGATTATAAAGTTTCAGATGAAATTAGAATTATGCAAAATAAGTATGCGAATTTAATGGGGGTTTTATATGGCCAACCTCATTTCTTTAAACCTTGGTTCCTTCCTCCTCAATTTCAACCCAAAGGCACACCGGCTGCAACAAGTTACTATGATACAAGTATGCTAAAAGAGACTCTCCTTAAGCTGTGTAACTTCGATAGAATTAATCAAAATAAGACCCGTTTAATTACCGGCGCTACAAAAGTAAAAACAGGTGAGCTTGTTTTTTTTGATAGCGGCGAAATGTCTTTAACTGTCGATCATATTATTGCTAGCGGTGCCTTGCCACCAGGTTTTCCTGGCGTCCGTATTGATGGTGATTTGTATTGGGATGGTGGTGCTGTGTCAAATACACCCGTAGAGGCTATTTTTAAGGTCAAACCTCATGTTAAAACACTCGTGTTTATGATTGATTTATTTAATCCTGAATCTAAAGAGCCTGAAACCCTTCAAGAGGTTGAGTGGGTTAGTAAAAATCTGCTTTATGCAAGCCGTACAAGCCATCATCTCACTCAAGTTTCAGAAAAACATAATATGAAACATGCACTGAATCATCTTTTAAAACATATTCCTCCTGAGCTTTTGGCTGACCCTATCGTCCAGGAGATTAGAAATATTGCTTCTGAAAATGAATTTCATTTCGTTCATATTATTTATCATGCCCCTAAAACTGAAATTAATTCTGCTGATTGTGAGTTTTCAAAGCGTTCAATAAAAGAGAGATCTCAATACGGTTATGAGGATATGGAACACGCTTTTAGCCAAGCTCATTGGCTAGAGGCTCAGAGGCCTAACATAGGTTCCCAAGTCCTATCTAATTTAAGAAAGGAGCCCAGATTTTAGACTGTAAAATTTT
>JACVCA010000227.1 GCA_016742295.1 Alphaproteobacteria bacterium
CCGCAGTCCCTGAAAAATATCGAACAATGACATCTCAAGAGATTATCGACAGAGTTATGGCAACATATACGCCTGATTTCATAACTCAGTATATAGCGCAGAAAATAAATGAGAAGGCTATTGACTATGAGAAGGTAATTAGACGGTTAAGGTTTCAATATATACGAGAGAAAGTAGCATTCCAAGGAGAACTTGATAGGAGTCTATTCCGTGATGAAGATTATCTTCTTGATCATTGTACAAGAGAGGATTTTTCTCAGCAGAGTTTGAATTTGCGTTTAAAAGGGATCATCAGTTTGAATAGTAATAACAATTCTAATGCAAGAACTAGCTTCCAAGATTGGGATACTCTCAAAATTTATTCTAACGTTTATGCTAATGAAAAGATAGCAAGGGAATTTTACGATGATAATTATAAATTTACGCATAGAGGCGCCAAGGCAATATTATATGGAATGCGGTACCTTCAGGATGAGGGAGATGTAATTTCCTTAAGTGATATCCATAAACAAGCTATTCTTACTTCTAATAAATACAGGTCTCATAGCGGGCTTAGAGCTATTAGTTTTGAATTCCAATAGTGGCTAAGTAGTTTTCCGTTAAAAAGAGGGAAAGATGTAGGTAGGATCTATGTTTTAAGGTTATGTTTTGCTAGAATGATTGCAAGAAAAGAGTAGGATAATGCTCAAAACCTTGCAATTTTTTATGGGAAAAATATGCGTCCCCTTAAACATAAAGAGAATAATCAGCAAGACTTATTCCGACAAAGACTCGATAACATCATTAATATGAAGCATGAGCTTGTTCTCACATAAGAGGGCTACGAATACGATGAAGACACTGTATGTCCTGCTGCTCGATACTTTTGAGGGGAACAAAACGCATGCTTGGTCTTGTTACGGCCTCGCAAATACCTTCCGCGTCATTAAAATCGTTCTTATTAGTCTTGATAGAAGGTTTAACATATTGAAGGCTCATTATTTTTACTTTACATCCCCATTGGATGAATTTACGGGCCCAATAGTTGGAACCCCCACAGGCTTCCATACCGATAAGGCAAGGTGGTAAGTTCGCAATGAAAGGTGCTAAATTCGAGCGTGATAGGCGTTTCTTTAAAACTTCTTTTCCCTTTTCTTCAACGCCATGCAGTTAAAAAATGTTTTTTGCTAAATCGATTCCTAGTGTTGTAATGTTCATGTATGGATCCTCCATTTGTGAATGATAGAGATTTTAGCCTCATCATTATGGCTCATTATACAGCCGATTTAAAGGGGACGGGTCCATACCATTAGTTCAGGTTATTTTACTTCAACATAGAAAAGTTTTGATTTTTTTGGTGTTCGGATAGGAGGGTCTATAACATCAATCTCTTCTTCTGCGATTATTTTTACAACAACCTCTATTCTTTAGCTTCTTTAGCCTTCAGTCTTTTCTTTTGCCAAATCTGGTCTACTACGTTTGTTGCTTTGATGAGTTGCTTCACTTCTAAATGAGCATATCGTGTTGTAGTTTTTATATCCCTATGACCTAACAATTTTGAAACAGTGTAAAGATCAACCCCTTGCTTTATTGCTAAGGAAGCAAAGGTATGACGCAAATCATGAAGTCGTACATCCTCAATCTCAGCTAAACGTCGAATTTTATTCCAAGCTGTTTTAAGGGTGGTTAAACGTGTACCTGGTTTTTTCCCGAGAAAAACGTAGGGATTACCTTCATTTCTTTGTAAGTTGATTAAAATGTTCATTGCAGATTCGTTAAGCGGAATTGTCTTTTCGCCGGTTTTACTGTCTTTTAGATGAAGATACTCTTCTTCCAAAAAAACATCTTGCCAGTTAAGAGTTAGAATTTCATTTAATCTACACCCTGTGTACATAAGCATTCTAATTGCAGCTAAAGAATAAGAAGAAGTTATACCTAATATACCTTGTTCTCTCAAAATGCTATCTAATTTCTCTAGTTCTTCATTTGTTAAAAAACGCTCTTTCTTTTTTTCTGGGTATTTTGGAATTCCATGGCAAGGGTTACTATTTTTAGGACGATATCCCCATAATTCTGCTAAATTAAATGCTTTCCTGATTAAATTAATAGACCGGTTATATGCTCCGGGAATATGTTTTAAATGATCCTTAAATCTTAAGATATCTTTTTCATTGATTTCATTAATTTTCATACTTCCAAAAAAAGGAAGAATATGCTTTTTAAGCCTGTTATCATCTATTTTGCTTGCATTTTCCTTATGATGAATTTTACGATACTTCTCGGTGAAAATTTTAAAGAAATCTTGAAAGCTAATATAAGAGAGTTTTTTCTTTTTTTGTTCTTTAAGATTAATACCTCTTGCGATATCCCCCGACCATCCTTTAGCAATCTCTCTCGCTATGTCACACGTAATAGACCCATGGCTGCCAATTTTTAAATATTCCTTCTTTCTTACTGCTCCCTTAGAATTATAAAAAAATACATACGTTTTCTGGCCACTTGGATAAATTCGACATCCAAA
>JACVCA010000228.1 GCA_016742295.1 Alphaproteobacteria bacterium
ATGGCGGGGTTAGTATATCTAGCAATAGCTTTACTTCTTGGAGGAAAATTCATTTGGTTAGCCATAAAGTTGAAATATACAGACAGTTTCTTAAAAGCGAGAAATCTATTCATTTATTCAATTATTTATTTGTTCTTAATATTCACTACCTTTTACGTAGACCATTTTATAAAAGAGTTTTTATGAAGCCTAAAAAGATAATTGATCAATATCACGCCAGTATTCGTTCAAAAAATCGCGCCTTATTATGGATACTTTTAAGCTTATGTCTTTTGTTTTATGGCATTGCCATAGTGCGAATAAAGGGAGGGTGAAAATGGCAGTGATTCACCCACCTCGCGGATACAACAAAAATACCAGTATTATACTGATAGGGATTGTAGTGGCTATGTGCTGTTTAACCTTTGCTTCAATTCCTCTTTACCGTATGTTTTGTCAAAAAACAGGTTATGGTGGCACTCCACAGATTGCAAATAAGTTGAGCGACATCATTCTGCGTGATCGAGTCATCACCGTGCAATTTAATGCTACAGTTAACCCCAACCTCCCTTGGAAATTTAAGCCAAGCCAACATCAAATAAAAGTTTCTGCTGGTCAGGTGGGACTCGCGTTTTATCGTGCCGAAAATCTCTCAAATAAGCCTATAATAGGGATGGCAACTTATAATGTAACTCCGGAAAAAGCTGGAATTTACTTTAATAAGGTCGAGTGCTTTTGCTTTTTGGAACAAAGGCTTGAACCTGGACAAGTTATAGATATGCCTGTGCAGTTTTTTATTGATCCTGAAATTGCTAAGGATCCTGATCTAGCTGATGTCACTATAATTACGTTATCTTATACGTTTTTCCCTTATAAAAAAGGTTATCAAACTTACTAAAATAACCAAAATTGTTGCTTTTTTTTGATAAGTATTATATAAATACATAGGGAAAATTTTAAAGGAGAATTCAATATGGCTCGTAATTTTGAAAATGATCGTTTTTATAAGGGTGTTGTTCAACGTACACGCTCTTATGATGGTGAGGCCATAGATCAAGGTCTGCGTAACTATATGTTAAGCATTTATAATTATATGGCTTTGGGATTAGGCTTGACAGGAGTAGTTGCAATGCTAACAGCCTCTTCTCCTATGATGCTGAATGCAATTTTTGGCACCCCTTTACAATGGATTGTCATGCTTGCGCCACTTGGTTTTGTCTTTTTCTTAAGTGCAAGAATTAATCACATGAGTCCTTCAACGGCTCAAATGGTATATTGGACATATGCAGCTCTCATGGGGCTATCCTTATCGTCAATCTTCTTGGTTTATGTTGAGACGAGCATTGCCAGAGTGTTTTTCATTACAGCAGGAACATTTGCAGGTATGAGCCTTTATGGTTATACAACCAGGCGTGACTTAAGTGAATTTGGTTCTTTTCTTTTTATGGGGTTGATTGGTCTTGTTTTAGCTTCAATTGTAAATATATTCTTGAAAAGCACAGGGCTCGAGTTTGCCCTATCAGCAATTGGAGTACTAATTTTCACAGGCCTTACAGCTTATGATACGCAGATGATTAGAGAGCGGTATTTTGAAGGTGATGATGCAGGAGTTATGACCAAAAAAGCAATCCTGGGTGCTTTGAACCTTTATCTTGATTTTATTAACCTTTTCATGATGTTATTACGCTTATTTGGTGATCGTCGTTAAAGTTGATCATTATTTTAAGATTTAAAATGGGGGCTTAAGCCCCCATCTTTTTGAAAGGAGAGTTGAATGGAGGAAGTCATAGGGTTAATTGCAGGGGCATGTACCACATTAGCTTTCTTGCCCCAAGTGATGCAAGTATGGCGTACCAAATCAGCACGAGATATTTCACTGGGAATGTATATAGTATTTTGTTGCGGTGTCAGCTTGTGGTTTGTTTATGGTTTTATGAAGGGTGCAATTTCTGTCATGCTTACAAATGCATTGACGCTTGTACTCGCTTTTACGATCTTGGGAATGAAAGTTTGCTGGGGCAATAAAGACAAAAAGATTTAATTGGGTGACATTCCAACTTTATTTATGGTCATACGAAATGTTAATAAATAGAAAATGCAGAAATTATTTTTTGAAGAGAGGTTCACGCAGTTAAATAAATTTCTTTTGAGTATTGCTTTCTTGGCATTGGCAGCAATGTTAACGGTTGCAATTTCAAGTTTTGTATTTGCCTCAGATCTGAGGTCAGATGAAAATGAGGACTTGGGTTCAAATCTGGTCTAAGTCTTGAAGCCTTACAAGCCGCAGCTTGAGATAGAAAAAGCCCTTGATTAAGACATATCTCAACAGAAAATAGCTGAAGAAGAAAAAAGATAAAGGCTCATGGGAAGAATTAAAGAAGGACAGGCGAACAGGACCATTCTTCTAGTGGTCTATCTGAAAATAGTATTCCCCAAGCCAACGCAAGCGCTATTATAACTGCAGTTCCCCGCAGTACAGCTTGCAACTTTCCCCGA
>JACVCA010000229.1 GCA_016742295.1 Alphaproteobacteria bacterium
TATGATTTTAAATCATGTGAAAAGCGAAGAAAAAGAAATTTTTTCCCTTGCTAAAAAATACCTAGAAAAGGATGACCTTAAATCTATACAAGAGCAATTTCAAAATGAAAAAGAAAATTATATGTAAAACTCAAGATAGGTTACATTCGGGAGCATAAAGGAGTCAGGGGTAATTTAATAATATATTAAGAGAGCCACCTTCTGATTGGGAATTTAAAGCCGCAGCAATTTTAAAGAGATTATTAATGAAATTATCCCTGCCTTTTTTATGTTCTCCTATTCTCAAGTCTGTTAAGCTGAAAAAATTCAGCCTTATTAAGAGTTCGCACTTCGTGCTGTGAAAATAGTACGATGGAGTTCCAAGAGAGTTGCTCAAGAGTAATTCTGAGTTGGTTACTCGACTAACAGTTCCTGTATTTTTAAATTCTCTTTAGCTAGCAGGAATTAATAACTGTCAAGTATACTTTAATTTTATTTTAATAAAAATTTAACTTTATTGTGATGTAATACGCTTTATTGAACATTCTTTTTATAAGGTACCTAAACATGCGCTTTTATATACTCGTTAGCACAGCTACAATGCTTTTAATAAATTTTAATGCTTTAGCAGCCTCTAAAGCTTTTCACAAGCGAGGCGCTAGTTGTACTGACCACTGCACAATAGAAGGAAAACATGCTACGAAAGATTTAATTCTTATGGGATTTCATAAAACTGATATTGGTACAAATATGGCTACCCTGAAGGAGAAATTAAATTTTATTAATCACCATTGTAAAATCTTAAGTGAAAATGAGAAAATCGATGCAGCAAATGCCCTAAATTATCACTGGTGTACAGCAAATTGCATGGAAAAAGGTGGCACATTATCAAAAATTAAAGGCCGTAAAGAAAAGGTAAAAAGCTTTATTGATAAGCGTAAAGTATTGTGTAGTGAAACAATGGAAAAGTATGCAGAGGTATTTCATCAGTTCTTACACTATGACCGTGCAAGAAATATGCTAGTATTCAAAAATTAACTTAATGTTTCAGGCAGATAAGGCTTGATATTAACAAGCAATTATACGAATTAAGGGGTGAGGGGGTCATCTCTCAATAATGCCTCCAGTTTAATCTAGGATTAACGGGCCAACTGGAGGCGGAGATTTATGAATACGCCTATCTCTATAACGCACACCACTTTCAATATGTGAAATAGCATAAGCCATAATAACCACGCTAATAAGTGAAGCTACAATCCCTATATAAATGCTTACATTGCATTGAAGGCTATAGTACATAATCGTATAGCCAGGTAAAACATGACCTAAATATAATGGGTAACTTAACGCTGCTACCGCTTTAATGAATTTATATAAGACTCCTTGAAAGGACTTATTGTTGGATATGAAAATTAAGCATGAAAACATACCATAGCCTATTATAAAGCTGTTTATCTTGGCATAACCAAGCATGGGAAAAAATGGAGACAAAAAAGTAATAAACAGAAGAAGACTTAAACCGACTGCCTTGTATGATGAGATCTCTTGTTTATAAAATGAATAAATGCAGCTTCCTAATAGGATAAAGGTAAAATATATTAAGTTCTTTCGAGCAACTTCTATGAGATATAAATAAGAAAGATTTTCTCCCTCGACAAACATATAGGCACTACCTATAACAAAGCTCAGGGTTATTGTTAGAATGCACATCTTTTCTAGGAATTTATCTTTATTTAAATACCAAACAATAGCTGCAAGCAGATAAAATTTAAGCTGAATTTCTAAGGTCCATATAGTCCCATCAATATAAGGATAGTTCAAAAGGTCTCTTACCCATAGGAAGTAAGAAAGTATATGACTATAAGAATAAGGAAAAGAACGAGAGCTTAGCTGACAAAACCCCCATACAAAGACTAAACTGATGCTAAAGCACATTGCAAAAGTTGGCCAAAGCCTTGAAAGCTTATGAATAAGAAACAACTTCAAGCTAACATATCTTACGAGAGATGAGCGGATTAAAAACCCAGAAATCAAGAAGAAAAAAGCAACCCCTAAATCTCCTATATTAATTGGAAAGTTAGCTACTGCTCCTAGATAAAAAGGAGGAGATAAATCAAGAGGCTCCATAGCAAGTAAGCTTGCAGAAATAGATTGTTGAGTAAAAAAGAAAATAAAGTAATGATAAATGAGTACTAAAAGTGCTCCTAAGCCTCTAAAGATATCTAACTGAGGAAAGTACTCTTGAGGGTGACTGTACGAAAGAGCGCGCGTTTTATTCTCTTGTTGTTTTAAGCGCAAAGCGAGCCCCCTTCATAAAAGCTAAAGTCAGCAAGTAAGTGAGATAACTTTAAGAATTGCAATATTATTAAAGTACCTTTGAGAGGAGTATTAATTAAAGCAATTGGAAAGGCAAGGAAAAATGGGAGCGTCACATTAAATTGGCGGGGGCTTAACCAAAGGAAGATCATCAAGGGGCAAGGTAAGATTTGGGAACGG
>JACVCA010000230.1 GCA_016742295.1 Alphaproteobacteria bacterium
CTATAGGTTCATCTTTATTGCAGCCTGCTGCTTTGCCTCTATCGTTCAAGGTAACTTAAGCCTATAGGTCACCTTATAAACTCAGCCTCCTGCTAGACTCCCGAATAGACAATTGGAGTCAGAGGACTTCCACCCCACTTGTTCCACGCCTGTACCGGCGTGCCGTCGACAATCTGATGGCTCATCGCAAGGTAGCCCCGGTCTTTTAAAGCTCGGTCAAAACGGGAAAACAAATTCCCTATGAGGCCTTTCTGAGTCAGCCTCTCACGATAAAGCCATAAAGTCTTGGCGTCGGGAACCTTCTGACAAAGAGATAAACCCAGAAACCTCATAAAACTCAATCGATCCTTAATTTGATATTCGGGCTGATCGTCGGAAAGGTTGTACAACGTTTGTAAAACCAAAATCTTGAAAATTAAAATGGAGTCGTAAGGAGGACGACCGCCTTTAAAGACCTCTGAGAAGCCTAATCCTTCTTCAATCTCTAAGCGAAAAGCATCAAAATCTACGACTTTCTTTAGCTTTTCTAAGGGAGCTCCAAACGTCGACAGGCTTCCTAAGCGACGCTCCATATCAAAAAAACCTGGTTGGATCATAGGCTCTCTCTTTCTTTTATAGTGATCCTTACATCATAGCAGCCTGCAGATCTTTTGACAGAGTTTTTCGAGGCGCTCAGATGGTTCTGTGGAAACGTTCACAAATTCCCTTAGTTTTAGGAGAACGTGCTTTTGTTTTGGTATGATCAATATCATTAACAGCCAAATAGAGCTGGTAATCATGATAATCAGGCTTAACGCAGTACTCTGTTCCCCTATCGGTCAAGGGGGCGCAAAACTCCCATATTATGCTCCTCAAAGAAAGGTAATACCTTTTAATAAGTTATTTTTACTTTGCAATATTGGGTCTATTTACATAAAGATACCATAAGTTAACCTCCTTCTTCTTTTCTAAGCAATTGTAAGAAAATTAAATCTACCATTTTTTCTCCTTACCCAAAACTGGGGTTTGTTACATATTCTTCCTTACCGCAAAAATCACACTCTATCATCCTGTAGCCAAGGACTTTCTTAAAGCGCCAAGTAGTTGTCTGACAATTGCTGCAGATATTCGCTTGCTTTACTTCTGGTTGCTCTAAGGTTTGTTCTAAATAAGGACAGTGTACCGCTTTTTTAAGCTCTACAGTTAAATTATAAAAGTGTAATAAATTCTGATTTATATCTCTATTACTCGATAATTTACCTAACACATCGTTCATATTATCTATCAATTTTACAATATTTCTATAACTGTCTTTTTCTATTATATCTTTAATAATGTCATCTTTGACTAATGCTTTATAAGCTTGCGCTAAGTGTTGAACTTTTTCTATATCTCGGTCATCAAGGGTAATTAATCCTCGTTTTTCAGAAGAATTTTTTTCTCCCTTTTCTTTTTTCTTCATGCTCTTTAAAAATTTCTGAGTATATTTTTCTATTTCTTCTACCTTCGTTTTATTGATGTCTTGATTTTTTATTAGAAGCTTGATTACGAGGGGCCTAAATAGATCAAATGCAGCAATCCTTGCTTGTCCCAATATCTTTAATGCGCTAGCTTTAGAGATTAATTCAATATTGGCTTCTACTCCCTCTCCTGTCAAATGCACTAATCCTAAATAATGTTGACCAGTATCATCAGCTTTATATGCTGCTTTTTCGATCAGTTCTAAAGCTTGAGGTAAATCTTGCTTTACACTCCCATCTTCTTTATACATAAAATCCAGATATGCTTGTCCCTGGACATCTCCTTGCCTTGCAGCTTTGGTAAACCACTCACGAGCCTTACCATAATCCTTCTCTACCCCATGGCCATAATAATAACTTATTCCTAAATTACGAAAGCTTGCAGTATACCCTTCTTCTATAGCCTTTTGGTAATAAGCATTTGCCTTCTCATAATCTTGCCTTACAACCTTGCCCTCAAGGTAAATAACTCCCAAGAGATTAAACATCCATCCGTCTTTAACTCCTTTTTCTTCAGCTTGCTCAAAGAGCTCTCGAGCTTTGCCTTCATCCTTTTCTACCCCCTGCCCATGATAATAACTCATTCCTAAATTGCGGAAAGCGATAGGCACTCCTTCTTTCATAGCCTTTAAACAATAAGCATTAGCCTTAACGTAATTTTGACTTACCACCTTGCCCTCATAGTAAATATATCCTAAGAGATTAAACATCCCTCCCTCTCTACAACCTTTTGCTTCAGCTTGCTCAAAGAGCTTTCGAGCTTTGCCTTCATCTTTTTCTACCCCAAGCCCATAATAATAATTTATTCCTAAATTACAGAAGGCCATAGGCACTCCTTCTTTCATAGCCTTTAAACAATAAGCATTAGCCTTAACGTAATTTTGACTTACCACCTTGCCCGCATGGTAAATAACGTCCAAGAGGTTAAACATTCCTCCATCTCTACAACCTTTTGCTTCAGCTTGCTCA
>JACVCA010000231.1 GCA_016742295.1 Alphaproteobacteria bacterium
GTTAGAACAGTAACAATGTAAACGTGATGAGCTAATAATTGCGTAGAATCATGAGTAACTGTAAGAGTACTTTTCTGAAGTACTTCAGGTTCAATCTCTGCGGTACGGTCATGCCCCCGTTTTAACTCGTTAATACGCGAGATATTTACATCAAAGCCTGTAACCTCAAATTTTCTAGCCAATGAAACTGCCAGTGGCAATCCTACATACCCTAGACCAATGACAGCAATTTTTTCAGACATTACAAAACTCCATTATTTAAATTTAAGATATTCAAGAATCTTAAGTTTGTAGTTGTAACCATCAATATTAAACGAGTTTTATTATTTTACTTGGAATAAATTTGTAGCCCATAATATGTAAAGAAGCTTGCTTATACCTTTTTTGCTTAAAATAAGCAAACATTATCGTTAGTGAGAGAGAGGAGACAGTAAGAAATTTAAGAAAATGGGGGGCAGTTTTTTTTTCAAAGCAACCTTATAAATTATATTCAATCACTCCTCTTCCTCTCCCTTCATTAATGTAGGAGAGGAAAAGAAGACATTGTAATCTATAAATAAGAAGCTTTTTTCAGAGGTTTAAAAACTGTAACATAAACGCCAACGCACTGTATGTGAGCGTGGTTTAATACGGATATGTTCACCCTGGATAGGTAGCTTATGAGTCTTGTACATAGCATATTTATATTCTACGCCACTTGACCATTTTTGGTTAATTTTAAAGATAACCCCCCCACCTGGTGCCCAACCAAGCTTAAACATACGCTTTTTAGCTGTGACATTGTGAGCCGCCACAGGCGAAGTTTGAGTATACCTTTGGCTCCAATGGGTCCCTATGAGACCCACCCGCCCATAAGGCGTAAATCCCCAGGATGTAAACCCTAGCTTTAAAGCCAATTCAGTTGAAAATCCACTTTCCACTTTATAACGGTAGTCATCTCCTCCTTCACTGAAAGCCACTCTTTTCGAAGAACTCATAAAATCAGCTCCCAGCTCTAATGCTGTAAAGATATCATTATTACGAAATAGTTCCCCTCCAAAATGCAGCCCTGCAGGCACGCCACCAAAACGTCGAGCTTTATGTAAAAGTGAAGGTTTGGCACCGCCTGATATATGCGGGTCTACTCCATGGCGCGCATAACCGACGCTCAAACCAACATAAGGTTTTTTGATAAAGCTTGCTTTAGCCGTGCTTGATAGTATAAGCCCACTAAGTATGCCAAAAATTATACCTTTTTTATTCATCTTAATTTCCTCCATACAAGTTTAAATAGCATTAGAGTCTTTGATATCCCTATAAATTCTGACATTACAGGATTAAAAAGAATTGTTTATTTCTTTATTTTTCCTGATCTTGAATTTCTTCAGCTACACATGTGGTTCCAATCGTATTGTTCTGAAAGGTAACACGATAATTTTTATGAACACTTATGTGTTCACAGGTATCATTTCCAACACCCGCCCAATTCGTGTCGCCTTTAATACTAAAATACCCTTTATTATCAATATGTTTAGGCTGAATTTTTAGTACAATATAACTTTCAGGCCTGATTTTATAAGTAGACTTATGAACAGATTCTGTTGCAGCGCCTTCGGGAATAAGCTTAATATGTAATTGTTTTTTATTTTCATTTACGACTCTTAATTCACCTGCAGTAAGAGGGAGAGCAAAAAATGTCCCTATTAATGCTGTAGAAAGTACATGGGTTAAAGTTTTCATTTTTATCTCCTTTATCATTACGTAATTTCATGTCTTAGGCCCCATAATTCATGGGAACCACCCTAGGAAGCATGAAATACCTGTCTTAATACGTAAAGTTGAAAAACGGTTAATGTTTCTATTAAAGAGATACGGGGAGCAAATTTATACCAAAGGCTGACGCCTTAAAGCTAGATTATTTAAAAACGTCCCTGCCCCGTTTGAAATTAATGATGAAAACTCACGTGCAATATCATCAACCAGGGGCTCGATCCACGTTTCATCACTCTTGGAAAAGTCTCCTAGAACATATTGTGCAACCAAATCTCGATGACCTGGATGGCCAACTCCAAACCGCATACGCCAATACCCGCTTCCTATGTGTGCATCAATATCTTTCAGTCCATTGTGGCCGCCATGGCCTCCATCCTGCTTGATGCGTATAATCCCGGGTTTAAGTTCAATATCATCATGAATAACAATAATCTTATCAGGAGTAATTTTATAAAAGCGTGCAGCAGTTGAAACGGCTTGACCAGAACGGTTCATATAAGTCTGAGGCTTGAGAGCAATGATTTTAGCATTTTCAAGCCGCCCTTCTGAAATCAAACTCGAATCTTTGAGGCGAAAAGGCTCAAATGCATAAAATCCACAAATCGTATCTACGACACGAAAACCAATATTATGGCGATTACGTACATACTGAGGACCGGGATTACCCAGCCCGGTAATTAAAAATGTGTCCATCACACGCCTATATATAGGGCAGA
>JACVCA010000232.1 GCA_016742295.1 Alphaproteobacteria bacterium
ATTGGTAGCAATGCTTAGAGGGGTCATGCATTATGGCACCGGTAAATCCGCAGCTCTTAGAGGGCCGTGTGCTGGGAAAACCGGGACAAGTCAGAACTATCGCGATGCCTGGTTTATTGGCTTTACACCGGAGTTGGTCACGGGTGTTTGGTTCGGTAATGATGACCGCACACCCATGAAGAGAGTTTCAGGGGGGAGGTTGCCAGCTTTGCTATGGAAAGAATTTATGTCAGTGGCGAAGTGAAGTCTTAGTTTCTTTAACGACCCCAAAGTTTTTGAGGGTTCCAATAAATCATAAGCATAATATTTGTTAATCTTGCTTCCTATATACTATGTCTATGTTTTTCTCATTTTTTTTCCTTAAGCATATCTTCTAAAGAAATACTTCTCTCAACAAGTTGAGAAAAATCACGAAACTTCTTGCGAAACTACACTCTTTCTGTAAATTGCATTCTTAAAGCAGACATGCATAATAAAAAATAATCACTATTCATAAAGTTGGATTTATTGAATGAAACTGCAAGCTATCTTTTTTGTGCTTGGTCTTTTACTAGTTTTTCTTGGTACAACCATGATTGCGCCCGCTCTTCTGGACTGGTGGCTTGGTGAGTCAAATTGGGAAGTCTTTGCTCAATCTGCCGCCTTAACTCTTTTAGTGGGTGGATTATGTAGTTTGGCTAACCGTCCCCATGGAGAAATAGCCCTCTCCATTCGTGAAACCTTTCTGATGACAGCGGTAACTTGGCTTGTACTGTCAGCTTTTTCAGCTCTTCCTTTTATTTTTTCAACAATTACTACAACCCATACAGACTCGTTTTTCGAAGCCATTTCAGCGCTCACTACAACAGGGGCTTCGGTTATTGCAGGCCTTGATTTTGTTCCTAAAGGGATTTTGTTATGGCGCTCACTTTTACAGTGGTTAGGGGGTATCGGTATTATTGTGATGGCTCTTACTGTTATGCCAATTTTGCATATTGGGGGAATGCATCTTTTTCGCAGTGAATTTTCAGATCGTTCGGAGAAGGTATTACCTCGAGTTTCACAGATTACTAAAGCAATTTTTTGGACTTATGTTCTTTTAACTGTCATGTGTGCCATAGCAATGTGGTTGGCAGGGATGACCATTTTTGAGGCTATCTGCCATAGTATGGCTACCGTTTCCACCGGTGGAATGTCAACATCTGATGGTTCAATTGCCTATTTTGATAATATTGGTATTGAAATCATTATGATGATCTTTATGGCAATTGGTGGAAGTTCCCTCTTGCTATATGTAAGAATTTTCCATGGAGATATCAAAACTTTGTGGCAGGATTCACAAACTCGGCTTTATCTTGCACTTATTATTTTACTCCCTCTTGGCCTTACTCTATGGCGTTGGAGTCATCAAGATGTTCCCTTTGCAGCTTCAATGCGGGAATCCTTTTTTAATGGAATATCTATTTTAACAACCAGTGGTTTTAGCACCACGGATTATGGGAATTGGGGAACACTTCCCCTCATTATATTCTTCATAATGATGTTTATTGGGGGTTGTACAGGATCAACCTCAGGAGGAATTAAAGTCTTTCGCTTTAAAGTTATTTATCAATTAACGCGCATACAAATTTATAAACTTTATAGGCCTCATGCTGTCGTGGTTCCTACTTATAATAGGCAGCCAATCCCAACGGGGGTATTTGATTCAGTGATGACTTTCATGTCGCTTTTTATCCTTAGTTTTGCAGGCCTTGCAATTGGTCTCGCAGCTTACGATCTTGATTTTATAACTGCAATCTCAGGAGCAGTTGCAGCACTCAGTAATATTGGACCTGGTTTTGGATCCATGATTGGACCTCTCGATAATTATGCTTTAGTACCAGAAGGTGCGAAGTGGCTTTTAATGATAGGAATGATTTTAGGGCGTCTGGAACTTCTTACAATCTTTGTGTTGTTTACCCCTAAGTTCTGGGAGGATTAGAGCCCGTTCTTAAAGGTAGCTTTTAACAAGACATACCTTTAGTTCTTTTAATATCATTTCTTTATTTCTTGTAAAAAATGATGAATTTTAAAAGGCATAGCTCATTAAGCTTCTAGGTGGGTGAAAATCTTAATACTAGAGGATTTATTATCTCTACAGAAGGTTTATTCGAAAAGTTTAGATTCATCAACATTCATTTCAAGCATGGGGTATTGTTTCAGCACACTGATAGGACCTAGCTTGATAGGTTTGATTCTGCTAGAAAGAAGTTAAATAATTTTAGCTTAGAGAGAAACCTATGATTCCAGTGGTTCGTTTTGCTCCCAGTCCAACCGGACGGTTGCACGTTGGTAACATTAGCATCGCCCTTGCAAATTGGCTTTTTGCACGATCAAGTGGCGGTCGTTTCATTTTACGGCTCGATGATACGGATCAAGAAAGAAGTGCGGCATCGTTTGCCCAAGCTATCAAGGATGCCCTTGCGTGGTTAGGGC
>JACVCA010000233.1 GCA_016742295.1 Alphaproteobacteria bacterium
TTTATCGTATCCTTGCAACTTTAATGAACCACCCCATTCATGCGCTTACTCTGAAGGTTTATACGCCTGTTGAGTATGATACTTATACTCTTTTAAGCTGAGTTTACTTCGTAAGGGCTTGCTTTATAGCGATTAATTCTTTTTGCATTTGTTTCATATGCAAATGCATTTTATGCAAGTTCTCTTTGTGAGCATCTTCAAATTCATTACGCTTTATAGCCTCTTTTTCTTCTTGTGCAGTTTGCATGGCGTCAACAATTACACCGATAAATAAGTTAAGCAGTACAAAGGTAATAAGAGTTAGGAAGCTTAAGAAGAAGATCCAGCTATGAGGATAAAACTTGCTAGTTGCTCTTAGATTATCGCCCCAATCATCAGAGAGCATGATTTGCTGAAGCGTCGTAAATGATTGACTATAATCGCCCCATAAATCAGGAACCTGACTTCCAAACAAATAAACTCCTAGAATCGTAAAGATGGTAAACACAAAAACAATAAGGAAAATAATATTAACGACGCCTGGTATAGCGTGATAAAGAGCATCAATCACATGACGTGTTTTAGGAATAAAGGCTAACGTACGCCATGCTCTTAAGGACCTAAAGGCGAGTAAAATTGTTAAGGCAGGCCTATTAAAGTATACACATGAACCTAGTACGACAAGAGTAAAATAATTTCGATGGTCAGCAAAAAATTGCCGCCCGTTTACCAGTATGCGTATTGCGGCTTCTGCTATAAAAATTATTACAAAAATATGTAAAGCTTTTTGAAGTAAAATAAAATCGTGCCCTTGAACAGACAACCTATTTTCCAGAGCTACAACCCCCAAGTTGATAAACAACAGACCTGTATCAATCCAATGCATCAGATTGGAATTTAAAAATGTATCAGCTTTTTTTCGTATTGTTTGTATTAAATGTAACATCTTTTTTTCACTTTTAAATATAATTCCCCTTGCCAAGATCTCTAATTGGTATTCCTATTCCTAACGGGTGAGAGCAGCTGGCCATTCAGTAGGAGGAATGCCATGTTGAGCGCATACTCCCTGGTTTTGTCGGTGGTCAGAGAGTGGGCCGTAAAAAATATCTTCAATAATAATATCTCGATTCACCCATGCTGTGACTAAGGACACTGCAAGGAGCCCGGGAATCACAGCTCTATACATAAGCAATTTTTGATAATCCTTTTTCATAAGCCAACCTCCTATTTAGACTACATTCTAGATGGAATTGCTTAAAAAAAAGTTAAAGGAGAGAGTTAGAAATTGATAAAAGTGTAAGAGGGGGACAGGGATCTGTTATCCCCTCTTTCGTAAGTCTAAAAGTTAGTTTTCGTCCCTACCAACAATGCGGGCTGCACTTTGAATATATTGGGGATGCAATATAATATTTTCACCTGATTGGCTACTCTTTGCATTGATAGGATTGTATGGCTTTAACTCAATCGCATATTGTTCTTGTGTACCTACTTTATTTGAATTATTAGGCATATTGAAGAATTTTTTGACATCTGAAGTTAGACGCCAAGCAACAAATTCCCCTAAAATGATTTTTTGATCAGTCGTAATGATAACTACTGCCTCAAAAGGACTTAATGGGCGCCCTGGGTGTATGAAAACCAAGTCTCCTTTACGGTATCGAGGTGGCAAGATATCATCTGAAATTCTTAAGGCAAAACTCCCGGGGATGCCTGCTAAATCAGCGGGACAGGTTGTGAATCCAATGTTTGTAGAAAAATTTATGGTACCATTATTTGTTGAGGTTCCATAAATTGGCAATTTATTGGTGGAAGTCAAGGGTTCTTTACTTTCACAAAGCGCTAGGGTCTGCGGACGTGGAGTTGTGTAAACGCCAGCTTGAATTTGACCCCATCTTTCACCTGTTACCAATAAATCACTGGGAGTGCATTTCAAAGCTTTTGAAAGTCTGTCAATGGTATCAACATTAAGACGACGCGTTCCTGATTCAAGTCTGGAAAGATAAGAAGGGGAAAGTTCTGAAATTTCAGAAAGCTCTTCCAAAGTTAAACCACGAGAAAGCCGGATGTCCCGAAGGGGGTGGCTAGATTTACGGCTTGATTTACGTCCGCGACGGCTGCGGCTTGGAATTTGCACCAAGAGTCCTTCTTGATTTTGATAAACTCTTTCTGTACTCGAAGGGCTACCATTCTTTAAATTGATAATATTCTGTGAAGACATATTTATTTCCTAATTTTACATGGGCGAGATTTTAAGCTATTAAATCTTTATTAGTTCACAACAATAGATTTAAGATTTATTAATAGTACGTAAAAGTAGTACGTAAAAACTTGTCAATTCGTTTTGCACCGTCATTTTTTCTTGTCTGCATATTATATGACGTCTTTGACTTATTTTCTTTCCTTTCATACGTGGAAGAGCATAGCACTTTAGAATAGCTTAGCTTTCTGTACAATTAGAGACGTACTTTATAAG
>JACVCA010000234.1 GCA_016742295.1 Alphaproteobacteria bacterium
TTCTCACAGGTACATAATAACTCTGAAAGGAATCTGGACTTAGCTTCTTATAAAATTCAGCCTCAAGTTTATTGAGTTTTAGCTCTTTCATCATTACTTGCTTAAAACGACTCAAGAGACTTTTGGTTTTCTCACTTTTTGTTATTCCCTGGTATTGCCTTTCTAATTCAGATAGCTGTTTCCTAAGTTCTGGAATTGATAATCTGTGTGCATAGTTGTAGTGATGAATAAGTTTGGTAGAAGCCTCACCTGATTGGTCATACTCATTTCTTATAATTGAGGGTAAGATTGTTTCATCAATTTCCCAGGCCTCTGCTTCGTGAGCCCTCTTCACCACCGGCTTAACGTTCTTTTTACGTTTCAAAGGTACTTGCTTATGTTTCAAGAATTCATGCTTATAAAGAGCAAGTTGGGTTTCTGGCGGTAAAGCCATTTTTATTTCGCCTGGCTCTAAGATAATATTGGGTTTCGTTACATAACCTAGATAAGAAGTAGAACCTGTACTCGCCATTTTATTTTTAAATTGAGCTAGAATTGTTTTCCTTATAGTTTGCTCTTCTTTCCAATAAGCAAATTGTGACTTTAATCGTGCGGTCATAATTTTTAAATCAAGAATTTGGGCGAGAAGTTCCCTTTGTGGGGCGTAGGTTATGATGGTACCGTTTTCATCCCCCGGAAGAAGAGCAGAGTTATAATGATAAGGATATTCTCCCGATAATTTATTATAATCCTCACAAAATTTATTTAAACTCCTGATTTCATTTCTGCTCTCGTCTGTTCTTTTATTATCAACTGAATTTAAGTTTTCATCCTGCTCAATTTCAATTTTTTTTAGCCTTAAGGGGCACTTATGCGGGTTGGTATTTGTTAATTTATTTAATGGGGGTTGTTGAGCTATTTCATCTTTATGAAATAGGCCCTCACTTAAAAGTGTAAAAGAATGTATAGAGAAAAGACGTAAATTTCTTCTTTTTGCGCTTACTTCTATGCTTGGTTCTTCTCTTTCTAGAATTGAATCATTGGAGGCATATGTAACGGGACTCAAACATAAAAAACCATAGAACAACCCTCTATATATTCTTAAAATAAACCGCTTTTGAGTTTGCATGTTAACTCCCTTATCCTTTTTTAAGCATATTTAAAGTTTTCCTAATAAATATACCCAAATTTTTATGATCTTGTCTACAAAGCATATAATCTCGTCAATATATAGCAATGTCGTGGTACTGCCGCCTCGGCACCGGCAACTTGTTAAAAGTTGATGCAAAACTATACATTCGCTCTTTATTTAAATCTTAATAGTGGAGTGGACTGACATTATTATTAAAAATAATTAAGACGTTTTAAGGTTTTTCTACCATTGTCTGCTATGTGCTTCATCAATAACACTGACTTGCAGCGTAAAGTTTCGGCCGCCCCCCCCTTAATTATACCTCTGCTAGGTGTTACTGACTTAATTGATTTTTAAGCTCTAACTTTTGTAAAAGTAAGTGATTTATTTGCGTATTTATCTTGTCTAACTGCCTTTGCATTAGTTAGCTTCTCGTACGAGACGCTTACTCACAGCTCTATATTCTATATTCTATATTCTATATTCTATAGAGAGCTGATTTAACTGCACTTTACACTCTTGCTATTTTATTACTGCCTCCGCTTCTATCTCAACTAAAATCTCCGGGGAGATGAGGGCTTTTACCTCAACCATACTCGTAACAGGACGTATATCTCGAAAATATTTTCCGTGCACTTGGGCAACCTGTTCCCACTGGGTAATATCAGTTACATATATTCGTGTGCGCACCACATCTTTTAAACTAGCCCCAGCTTTGAGGAGAGCTTTTTCTATATTTTTTAGTACTTGCTGGGTTTGTTTATGGACATTTCCTACTCCAACGATATTTCCGTCTGATCCAGTCGCTGTTGTTCCCGATACATAAACCATATTTCCTACCCGTACAGCGCGTGAATACCCAACTATCGATTCCCATTTTGTTCCACTGGCAAAATTTTCTCTTATCATTTTTATACCCTCTAATTTGGCATAGGAAGGTAGTAAACAGGTCAAAAATAAAACGGCAAGTAGATATTTATGCATATAATGTTTTCCTTAATTATTTTATCTGTATTTACATACTTAATTAAAAATTTTTACACTTATAGTATACTGGGTTCAAGAGCTCAGTAGTTTACACCTTTAAACTCAAACACGTCGGTACCTTATCATCTGTTCGTTGACACACGGAAGAAACGGTGACTCAAGCTTACTTGTGGAGATTCTCAATCCCAGTATAGAGCAAGCTTCGATCAGGAAGAGATCGCGCTTCCTTCCTGATTATCAACCACATGTTAATAAAACCATCTTAGCTCAATGCACAGGAGGCAAGTATAATAAACCAACTAGGATATAAGAAAGAGCTACAGGCCACAGAAGGAGAATAAGAAGGGTTAAAAA
>JACVCA010000235.1 GCA_016742295.1 Alphaproteobacteria bacterium
TGCACGAGCTGATTGTTTAACGCCTCTTTGTACTGAACCTGAAATACGACGAAATTCAGAAATAATAAGACCAGTCTCGTTTGACAAAGCATCAATTTCTTTTTGAAGTTCTTGTACTTCTTCAGCATGGGTTTCAACAAATTTTTTCCAACCTTTACCGGGAAGCTTCTGGATTTCCTCAAACCAGGTGGGAGAAATTTCAGAACCGATATAATGTTTAAGGAATTCTTCACGCTTGATAGAGCTGATAGTGGCTAAACGAAGGATCTTACCATCGACTTTAAGCAAATTTCGGCTTAGATGAGAAAGTTCTAATACTAATTCATCAATACGTGCAGAATTTAGATGAACACTTTGCATTAATTCAAATAGAGACTTCTTATGTGCTTGATAAAGTCCTTCATCCTTTTTACTTAGTGGGGCCTGAAGACGTTTAAGTTGTAAAGCGCGGAAGGATTTATAAGTTTGAGAGATATTGCAAAATATTTCTAATACCTGAGGTTTTAAACTTTCTTCCATTTCAGAAAGAGAGGCGCTGGCTTGATCTTCATCTTCGAGGTCTTCTTAAACTTCTTCACTCTCATTGAAACTTTCCGTTTCTTGCTCTTCATGAGCAGCATCAATCTCAGCTACTTGCGGTTCACCTTCAGCATTAAAAGCATCCCCGAAGGTAATATCTAGAGCAATAACGTCTCTTAGTAAAATTTCATTTTTCAAGAGGGCATCGTGCCACTGAGAAAGTGCCTGATAGGTAAGAGGGCTCTCACAAATTGCCTCAATCATCATGGCGCGACCGGCTTCAATTCTTTTTGCCAGCTCAATCTCGCCTTCACGTGAGAGAAGCTCCACACTCCCCATTTCTCTGAGGTACATTCTCACCGGATCATCAGATCGACCTGCTTCTTCACTTGCTTCTTGGGTTGTATCTGAATTGATTTCTTCACTGTTTTCTAGCTCTTCAGCTTCGTCCTCAGCCTCTTCATTTTCGACAATATTAATGCCTAACTCGGAGAGTGCAGCCATTGCATCTTCAATTTGCTCTGAGGTCATTTGATCCTGAGGAAGAGCCTTATTTAATTCATCATATGTAACATAGCCCCGCTCCTTGCCGCGTGTCATGAGCCTTTTTACGGCTGCTTTAAGATCTATATTTGTCGTTTCAAGGCTGTCATCTTCCATTTCATGTATTGGGACAGTTGAAGTGGCTTTTATAGGCATATTAAATTCCTTAGTGTTAAATCTTGGATTTCTCACTCTCATCTTCAAAAATATCTTTTTTAGCAAGAAGAGATTGTTCTGTCAAAGCCCGGAATTTGCTCCAAGCTTCTAAAGTCATTGTAGTTTCCAGGTCGTTTCGTAAAAAAGACACATCATTTTTGATGTGACTAGAGTCTCTAACCAATTGCCATATATCTTTCCAGCCTTTTTTTGCAGCCTCTATAGAGGCATTAGGCCGTGCAAAAGAAGCATGAAGGTAAGTATCTTCAGTCAAAATTTTATCCAGCGTTTCAAGGTGACCTTGCTCTAATAAATGGGGTTTTAAAGTCTTTCCGTCAAGGTCTGGATTGTGATTAAACAGTAAAAAAAGATCGTCGCGCAGTTTTTTAAATTCTGGTTCCGGAAGTTCAAGAGCAGCAAATTGCTCTCCTACCTCATGTAAGAGTTGGCAATGGTTTAAAAGAATAGCCAATAAAATATAGCGCTGGCGTTTTTGAGAATCAAAAAAAGTGCGAACGCCTAAATTAGCTTCTAAAAAATTATTATTACTCTTTTTTTGTCGTAATTGAAAGGAAGTTTGAGAAAGGAACTTGAAAAACTTACTATCAAAAGTCTTTTTATAAAGATATCTAATTGAAGGATCATGAATTTTCTTAAGGAGTTCCTCGAAATTCTTACGTACCAAAGCCAGGTGTTCGGGTGTGTCAGTGCGTTGTTTTAACACATTATTTTGCCATAAAATCTCTACAAGAGAGTGAGGAGTATTCACAATTTTATTAAAAACACTTTTGTCTCCATTTCGAACAAGACTATCCGGATCTTCACCTGGTGGCAGAGTGACAAATTGCAGTGAATATCCAGGCTTTAAAAGCGGTAATGCGCGGTTGGCTGCTCTATAAGCTGCACGTGCCCCTGCTTCATCCCCATCAAAACATAAAATCGGCTCATGAGATATTTTCCAAATTTCTTGAAGTTGTTCTTCGGTGAGTGCAGTTCCTAAGGGAGCAACCGTATTATAAAAACCAGCTTGAGTTAATGTAATAACGTCCATGTAACCTTCGACAATAAGAAAAGGGGGAGGGGTTTTGGTCATGAAAGATGAAGGAAGAACAGGCTTATAAAGCGTGCGTCGTTTAGCAAATAAAAGACTCTCAGGTGAGTTCAGATATTTTGGTTGGCCCTCTCCTAGAATTCGCCTTCCAAAAGCAATGACTTGACCACG
>JACVCA010000236.1 GCA_016742295.1 Alphaproteobacteria bacterium
CAACTGCTCTATACTGACTATATCTATGTCTTTCAAACAGCCGGCCTAATCCTTTTAACTGCGATGATTGGGGCAATTGTGCTGACATTACGTAAACGAGAAGGCGTACGTAGGCAAAATGTTGGAGACCAAATACACCGTAAACGCGAAGATACAGTAGAGCTTATTAAAGTTGCAACAGGAGAGGGGGCCTTATGAGCGTGCTATCAGTTGGGCTTAACCATTATCTAATCTTATCAATGTTGTTGTTTGTTATTGGTACCTCAGGTGTGATTATCGGGCGGAAAAATGTGATTATGGTTATGATGGCCCTAGAGCTTATGTTACTGTCAACAAATATAGCTTTTATTGCATTTTCCAGTTTTTTAAATGATCTGGTCGGACAAATCTTTAGCTTGTTTAGTCTCATGGTTGCAGCAGCTGAAGCTGCAATTGGCCTTGCCATTGTAGTGGTTTATTTCCGTAACCGCCAGACGATTAATCTTGCAGATATAAGTTCAATGCGAGGTTAAGATATGTATCATTTAGCGATCTTTGCGCCTTTCCTAGGATTTTTGATTATAGGATTAATGGGACGAGTTATTGATGATCGAATGAGTCAATTTATAACCTGCACATTGATGATTCTCTCAACGGTATTTTGTTGGTTTATCTTTTCTGAAGTTATTTTTGAACACAAAGAGGCACGTTTCATACTTTTTAAATGGATTGAAGTGGGTAATCTTTCGGTTTCATGGGCTATCAAATACGACAGTTTAAGCACCCTGATGCTGGCAGTAGTCACCACTGTTTCATTTTTAGTGCATGTCTATTCCATTGGTTATATGGAAAAAGATCTCTCTATACCTCGATTTATGGCATATTTGAGCCTCTTCACTTTTATGATGTTGATGCTTATAAGCGCAGATAACCTTTTACAGCTTTTCTTTGGTTGGGAGGGTGTAGGGTTAACTTCTTATCTTTTAATTGGCTATTGGTTTGATCATGAGCCTGCAAATGATGCGGCAATGAAAGCTTTTATAGTCAACCGTGTTGCAGATGTAGGATTTGTGCTGGCTTTAGGGATTATTTTTATGACCTTTGGTACCTTTGATATTGATTATATCCTGGCCACTGCAAGCTCTCTCCAGAGTCATACTGTTTTAATGTTTGGATTTGATCTTCCTGCAATCGAGGTTATTTGTATCTTCCTTTTGATTGGTGCAATGGGGAAATCGGCCCAATTAGGATTACATACCTGGCTGCCTGATGCAATGGAAGGGCCAACACCTGTATCCGCTCTTATCCATGCAGCAACAATGGTTACGGCAGGGATCTATCTTATTGTCCGTCTATCGGTCTTGTTTGAATTAGCGCCCTTTGCACGTGAGATGATTACGGTTATTGGAGCCCTTACGGCATTTTTTGCAGCATCAATTGCTTTAACCCAACATGATATTAAGCGAGTCATTGCTTACTCAACCTGTAGCCAATTGGGATATATGTTCGTAGCCTTAGGAGTCTCTGCCTATTCAACAGCAATTTTTCATTTAGTGACTCACGCTTTTTTCAAGGCCTTATTGTTTCTAGGCGCAGGCGCTGTCATACATGCTTTCTCTGAGGAACAAGACATGCGCAAAATGGGGGGGGTTTGGAAAGAAATTCCACTCACTTATGTGATGATGTGGATTGGAAGTTTAGCGCTGGTGGGTATGCCTTTTTTTGCGGGTTATTACTCAAAAGAACTCATTCTCTCATCTGCTTGGCTTTCACATTCTTCCAGTGGAAATTTTGCGCTTACGCTGACCCTTATCACAATTTTCATGACGGGCTTTTATTCCTGGCGAATGCTTTGGATGGCATTTCATGGACAACCGCACGCTGATGAACGTGTGATGGCTCATCTTCATGAAGCCCCTCTGACAATGACTTTACCGATGCTGGTTTGTGCGATAGCTTCAATTTTTGGGGGGTATATCCTTACAAAACTAAGCTGGTTTAACGAAGGTGCCCAAGGATTTTGGAATAAATCTATAGCATTACCCATAAGCTTTGAAATGATTTCTATAGCTCCTCATTGGATTGGTTCCACAGCCCAGCTTCTAGGGGGTGTAGGTATCCTAGTTGCCATTCTTTTCTATAGTTTCTTCATGAAGATTCCTTCTTTAATTACTTCAATCTTTTCAATATCTTATAAATTAATTGTTAACAAGTGGTACTTCGATGAGCTTTACAAGTTAATCTTTATTCGCCCCGCTCTTCAAACAGGACTATTTTTCGCACGGAAAGGTGATATAGCTGTGATTGACGGATATGGGCCTAATGGAGCGGCAAGATTAGTTCAGCGGGGTTCAAAGTATTTGAGCCGTTTTCAAAGCGGCTACATAGATACCTATGCCTTTATGATTATTGTAGGATTTACGACCTTAATGCTGTTG
>JACVCA010000237.1 GCA_016742295.1 Alphaproteobacteria bacterium
GTCGTGGCACGAAAATTTGGCATTTTTCACACGTTATGAAAGATACAAAAATAGGTGAAGATTGTGTGATAGGCCAAAATGTGATGATTGGGTCTGAGGTAGTAGTAGGTAACCGATGTAAGATTCAAAATAATGTGAGTCTTTATAAAGGTATTATTTTAGAAGATGGGGTCTTTTGTGGCCCTTCTTGTGTATTCACAAACGTTCATAATCCAAGAGCTGAAGTTGAACGTAAAGATGAGTTCTGCGTCACCTATGTAGAGCGAGGTGTAACAATTGGTGCGAATGCCACTATTATATGTGGAAACCGTCTTGGGGGTTATAGTCTCATAGGGGCAGGAGCGGTTATAACGAAAGATGTTAAACCCCATGCGGTGATGGCTGGAAATCCTGCAAGGCAAATTGGCTGGATAAGCCACGCAGGAGAAAAACTGGGTGAAGACCTTGTTTGTCCTAGGGAAGGTCGTAGCTATCAAATCGTTGATGATTATTTAATTGAGAAAAAAGCAAATAATCCCAGCAATAAAATCCTCTAAATTACATTAATACCTATGCCATTTATAAATTTAAACACCCAATCAAAACAGATTCATCATCTAATTGAAGTAGATTTTAATGCATAGGGGGCCATAAGATCTTCAGGATGGGTAAAAGAAAAATAGTATCATTTGTTGAAGATTTATTTAAGCGGAATCAAATGAATCCTTTTTTCAGGGCTTTTCAGAAATCTGATGAAACTTAAAGTTAGTACAAACCAGAGAGTGGTTGTTAGGAGGAGAAAGTTAAAATGAAATTAACAGGCAAGAAATTAGTTGTTGTTGGTGGTGCTGGCCTCATAGGGTCACATACAGTTGATGAACTTTTGAAAGAAGATATCAAAGAACTTATCATTTATGATAATTTTGTGCGTGGAACTTATGATAATCTTGAAGAAGCTCTAAAAGATCCCCGTGTCCGTATTTTTGAAATTGGGGGAGATATTTGTCAACCGGATATTTTAAGCGAGGCTTTCAGGGATGCTGATGGAGTATTTCATTTCGCAGCTCTTTGGCTGTTACAATGTCATGAATTTCCACGTTCAGCTTTTAATGTAAATATACAAGGAACATTTAATATTCTAGAGGCTTGTGTGGCTCAAGGGGTCAAGCGTCTTGTCTACTCTTCATCAGCATCGGTGTATGGTGATGCGGAACGTGAGCCAATGGATGAAGAGCATCCATTCAATAATACCAATTTTTATGGGGCGACAAAAATTGCTGGGGAAGCAATGGCGCGTGCTTATTTTTACCGTTATAAGCTTCCTTTTGTTGGACTCCGTTATATGAATGTGTATGGCCCTCGGCAGGATTATCGTGGAGCTTATATTGCAGTTATTATGAAAATGCTCGATAACCTTGATAAAGGAATTGCCCCAACGATTTATGGCGACGGCTCTCAAGCTTATGATTTTGTTTACGTTGGGGATTGTGCGAAAGCTAACGTTTGTGCCATGAAGGCTGATGTAATTGATGAATTTTATAATGTGGGCACTGGTGTAAGAACTTCTATCAAAGAACTGGCGGAAATGATTCTTAAAATTACGAATTCTAATCTATCGGTTCAATATGAATCTGGAGGTTTAACGTTTGTTAAAAATCGTATCGGTTGTCCAAAGAAAGCAGAAAGTGAGATTGGCTTTAAAGCGTCTCTCAAGTTAGAAGAAGGTTTAATACAGCTTATTGAGTGGCGCAACGCGCATATTGATCAAGTTGAAGCACGAAGGAAGAAGGTTGTTTAAATGCTGGATAATTTTCCTATAGCATTAACTTTTGATATTGATTGGGCGCCTGATTGGTCTGTTAAAGAATGTGCAGAATTATGTGCACAATACTCTATTCCTGCAACTTTTTTTGCAACACATGCTTCTCCATTTTTAGAGCAACTTAAGAAAGAGCAATTGTTTGAAATTGGTATCCACCCAAATTTTCTTCAACCATCTTCTCAAGGCACCAATGAAAAAGAAATAATGAATTATATGATGAGACTGGTTCCTAATGCCATATCTATGAGAACACATGGCTTGTTTCAAAGCTCTAATTTATTATTTATGATAATAAATGAATATAAGCAGATTAAGTATGACTTCTCGTTATGTTTACCTAACAATAGTAAGCTTCTGCCGTTTAATTATTTTGATAATAATGAACAATTTTTTACTCGTATTCCTTATCAATGGGAAGATGATTTGTTTTTTACTCTCCCCGCAAAAGAAAAAAAATTAGATAACATTATCTTTAAACAAGCTCATTATGAGATATTTGATTTTCATCCCATCCATGTTTCTTTGAATTCTAATAATGTTGAGAATTATAATAGATTAAAAAAATCTTTAACATTTCCTCTTACAAACGCTACTAGTGCTCATG
>JACVCA010000238.1 GCA_016742295.1 Alphaproteobacteria bacterium
AAAGTTTTGCTGACTATAAGATTCCAACACCCGCCTTTCTCCCTGGTTGTCCCCAAGTGCCACGCTATATCCTTTCGCTAACCTCTCATGCCCGGGCACTGGTTCGCAGGTAATGGGGTATTTGCCGCATGCTAGAAGAACGCCTCATAAATCAAGAAGAGGCACAACGCGCAATTCAGCAGCCTATTGTCCTGCATTCTCGTGATCCGGCCCAAGTGGTTCAGGCAAGCTATTTTGCTGAAGAAGTTCGACGTGACCTTTTTGCTCAGCTTGGCGAGCATGCACTTTATGAAGGGGGATTGACAGTCCGAACTTCCGTTGATCCCCGGTTGCAAACTATTGCTGAGCAAACCTTGCGTAACGGTCTTATTGCTTATGATCGTCGTCATGGGTGGCGCGGACCGTTCAGACGCATATCTGTTACTTCTGGGGACATTAAGTTAAAAACAAACCCACCGTTATGGGCTCAACGCTTGAAAGCTATCCCTCGTCCGGCAGGAATAGGTAACTGGCAGTTAGCAGTGGTCTTAACCCTTGATAAAGATCAGGCGCATATTGGTCTTGCAGATGGTTCAAAAGCTAAAATCCCATTAATGGAACTTAAATGGGCGCGTCGTTACCTTCATGCTGATCAACGAGGCGCTGAAATCCGTAATCCTAAAGATGTTCTAACATCTGGAGATGTGGTTATGGTCGAATCGTTAGGAGATAAAAAATATAATTACAAGCTATGCCAAATCCCAAAAGTATCAGGCGGAATAGTGGCGCTTGACCCTCATACCGGGCGGGTACTCGCTATGTCTGGGGGATATAGCTTTGAAATCAGCCAATATAATCGGGTGACTCAAGCTTACAGGCAATGTGGATCAGCTTTTAAACCTTTCGTATATCTTGCAGGTTTAGAAAAGGGTTTGACGCCCTCGACGATTATTTTGGATGAGCCGATTGCTATCAACATGGGCTATGGGCTGGGTATCTGGAAGCCTGGTAACTATGATAAAAAGTATTTAGGCCCCATTACTCTAAGGTCAGCCCTTGAAAAATCACGCAATGCAGTCACTGTGCGGATGACGCAAGAAATGATTGGTATAAAACCGATTATAGACATTACTAAACGATTTGGAATTATCGAAAATCTACCCCGACAGATGGCAATGGTTTTGGGGGCAGGGGAGACAACTTTGCTGAAGCTCACAACTGGCTATGCAATGATTGCCAACGGCGGTAAAAAAATTACCCCTACCTTTATTGATCGCGTTGCTGACCGTCATGGCAAAACGATTTGGAAACGGGAGGCACCAGCTTGTTCAGGCTGTACTGTAGAGCCATGGCAAAATCAGCCTATGCCAACGCTCATAGATAAACGGTTACAAGTGACTGATCCGGAAACCGCTTATCAAATGATTTCTCTGCTTGAAGGGGTGATTAATCGAGGAACAGGCCGTATTGTCAAAACAAAAGTCCCAAATCAGCCGCTAGCTGGTAAGACTGGTACTACCAACAACTTTTTTGATACCTGGTTTATAGGATTTTCGCCAGATTTGGTGGTAGGGGTTTACGTAGGTTTCGATTCACCGCAAACCTTAGGAGATAAAGAGGCAGGCGCACGGGTCGCTGCCCCTATATTTGGTGATTTTATGGCGGAAGCTTTGCAAAATACCCCCGCTATTCCTTTTCGAATTCCTCCTGGGATTCGGTTAATGCGCGTCAACCATGAAACAGGGCGTATGGCAACCCCAGATGATCCTCAGGCTATCTTTGAGGCTTTTAAGGTCGGGTATGAACCCCCCCCTCAGAGTGCTCAAAAAGAATCTGAATTGTTAGGTGAGCAAAATTTTGATGGGCAGTCACTTGATGATTTAAAGCCAGATATAGAGCTACCAAATAACTTACAAAGTGGAAAGCCTCAACCTCAGGTTCCATCTGGAGATCATATGACGGGCACAGGTGGTATTTATTAGAAGCTCTAGTGAATTCAAAAAAACTAACACAACTTAATTATTCAAACACGTTGATAAGATTGAGAGGACATAAGAGATGCTTTTTAAGAAAGGGTCCGATTGTATAACAAATTGGCGTGAGTAGATAAAACACTCACGCCAAAAGTTTTTCTTATCATTTAATTGAGTGCAGACTTAAAATATCAGTTAAAGGCTCTGATACCCCTTCATATCCTCCCTTTCAAAGAGGTAGTAAAATCTTCTTAGAAGAAGATATGAGGAGAAATATACTAACCTCAGTTTTGGATAAGGGAAGGCAAAGATTTAAAAGTAGGCTTATTTTCCCTGAATTGGTATGCGGTGAGGCAAGAGAGGATATTAACACAGCAATTGGTAGGCGATCGATGCCTGGTATGAGAAAGATTCATATGAACTTTAAGGATGTCAAAGATTGTTTCA
>JACVCA010000239.1 GCA_016742295.1 Alphaproteobacteria bacterium
GATAATAAGAATTGATACAAAAAAATTAACAAAAGGAGAGGTACTTTTAAAAGCTCTGCAAGTACTCTTACAAAATAAGGTACAAAAAAATCCCAACCACCAGTCAAAAAAACATTTAAGAAGTCAAAAGAGCCTATAAGTCCTATCAGGAGCAGAAGCTGAATAAGAACCCACTCTAGGCCTTTATGATCATTTTGGCTATCATGATTCTTATTTCAATTTAATCTTGTCCTTCCGCATAGGCTGGAACAGTAAACCAAAAGGTAGTCCCTTTCGCTTTCGAGCTTTTAACTCCCATTTGACCCCCGTGACCTATAATAATTTCATGAGCAATGTAGAGCCCTAAACCCTTCCCATCGACTTGCCTGGCAGAATAAAATTTCTCAAAAATATGTTTTTGGTGTTTTTTCGCAATTACAGGACCTTCATTATGTATTTCACACAATACCTGATTAGCTTGCTCTCGAACCTTAATTGTAACCGTACTCCCAGGATTACCAAAACTAATCGCATTGTTGATAATATTTACAAACACACTCTCAAGATATTGTGGGTCTGCCTTCAAACTTTCAACAATAGGAGGAATATCTAACGCAATTATAATACCTTTCTTTTGTGCCAGTTGATGAAGGGGCATTAAGCTTGCTTTGATCACTTCATCAATTTTAACGAGACGAAAATTATAATGACGAGCAAACTCTTCAAGCCGATAAGCCTCCAAAAAATCATCGGTCATTTTTTGTAAAGCTTGACATTCATTCCGAGCATTTGAAAGTACGTCTTTTTGTTTTTCTGTCAAAGCTCCCGAAGCATCCTCTAAACATGCATGAATAGACATGTGAACTGCCATCAGAGGAGGTTTAAATTCATGAACTAAGGTTGCAAGTATCTCATGATCTTTGACCTTTGACAAAGGAGATTGACTGACATTTTGAAGTATCAGGCTGACTGCAACAATTCCAGAATCTTTTTTATGAATTGGGCGTGCCCATGGAAGAAGAAAAATCTTATGGTTATTTTGATCTATCACAATAGATTGGTTCATATGAGTAGGATGATAGGGGTGCCTTGAAGATATGACTTGATTAATAATGGCGGTGATATGCTGTTGCAGAGACAGAGGAGCATTGAATAAAGGATTCTTGAAACTACCAAATGGGCCAAACATCTCTAAGGCTGAATGGTTATAACTGAGTGTTTCGCCATGACAACCCAGAATGAAAATTGGGTCTGGAAAACTATCAAACACCGTTTGTAAAAGCCGATTTGTATCCATCAATTGTCCAAGAGAACTTTGATGATATTGCTTTAGCCGTGTAGTCATCAAATTAAATTCTTGGGCCAATTCGGCCACTTCATCTGTTCCCTTTAGATGGATTTTTGTTTCCTCTTCAGAATTGCCCATCCGTTGCACTAAATCTCTTAAATCATTTAAAGGAGTTAGTAAATATCGGGTAACCCTCCATAAAATTAAACTTCCTAACACAAAGATGATGAATGCGGCGGCTATTTTGTATTCAATATTAGTGCTTAATATTATAAAAATGCTCAGTATAAGAATCAATGTTGCACTAATCGACGCATGTACTAGAATAATCTTACTACCAAGCTTCATAGCCCCAGCCTATCTTTCTTCATCACATATGAATTAATGATATAGACATCAAAGCGTTGTGTCCTTTTTAAAAGCTTATCTAAAGTGGTGAGGCCAAATATAACCTGCCACCAAGGTGCCTGATCACGATTAATAATTAAATGACTTACACGTTGGCGGTGAGCAAAATCTACCCAAGCTTCAATCCGGCTCTGTGTTTTAAGATGAACAATTTGCGCGCCTAAATCTTTAGCAAGTTGAAGATCTTCATAAAGATGCCTTTGTTTTTCAGAATCAATTCGTTCAGGTTTATCTTTTTGTGTCTGCGCGTAGACCACCCACCACTCTGTATTTAACTTACCAGCAAGACGTGAAGCTTTCCGCAAAAGCACTTTTTGCGATTGCTTTTTAGGAGAAAAACATACCATCAATCTAGCTCTCCCGTAACTCTCAGAACCTTCTGAAGGTCTTATATGCCCCATACGTGAGGATGATTGATCAATAATTTCAGCAACCCCTATCAGAGCTAATTCTCTAAGTTTTGAAAGATTTTCAGGAACAAAGAAATTTTCGATGGCTAGCTTTGCCTTTTCAGGAGGATAAATCTGTCCTGATTGCAAACGTTCAATAATATCTTCTATAGCGAGATCAACATTTACAACCTGGTCAGCTTCCCGCAAAAATATATCTGGAATTGTCTCACGGACAGCAATATCGGTAAAGTTTTTAACAATATCATTTAAACTTTCTAAATGCTGGATATTAAATGCACAAATGACA
>JACVCA010000240.1 GCA_016742295.1 Alphaproteobacteria bacterium
GCCTCCGCTGATGCGTTCGCGCTAAAATCATCAAAAGAACGGTAGCCTGCTTGCTTAGGAATGACTAAAACATGCACAGGCACCTTGGGAAAAGCATCGTAAAATGCAAGCACATGTTCATCTTCATAAACCTGATCACAAGGAATTTCTTTACGAGAAATTCTAGCGAAAATATTATGCGGGTCATAAGGGCTTTGAATTGGCATAGTAAAATTTCCTCAGGGAATTATAAACATATTATGATATAACTAATATATATTATTTAAGGATCAGGATCTATGGCAGAACAACAAGCGAGACAATGGCACGGAACAACGATTTTATCAGTTAGAAAGAATGGTAGAGTTGTCATTGCAGGTGACGGCCAAGTCACAATGGGATCCATTGTCATCAAATCAAACGCTCGTAAAGTAAGGCCCCTTGTCGACGGCTCGGTAATTGCAGGTTTTGCGGGTGCCACTGCTGACGCTATGACGCTTTTTGAACGGCTCGAAGCTAAACTTGAGCAGTACCCTGCGCAATTATCACGGGCTTGTGTGGAGCTCGCTAAAGACTGGCGCACAGATCGCTATCTGCGTAAACTCGAAGCCATGATGGCAGTCGCGGATAAAAATGTGTCTTTAATCCTTACGGGAACGGGGGATGTCTTAGAGCCTGAGGATGGGCTGATTGGTATTGGCTCTGGCGGCCCTTATGCCATTGCTGCTGCAAGAGTTCTTCTCAATCGCACTGATATGGAAGCAGAAAGCATCGCAAAAGAAGCAATGAAAATTGCTGGCGATTTATGTGTTTATACCAACCACAATATCACTATAGAAAGTTTATAATTATGACCTCTTTTACTCCCCGTGAAATCGTCTCCGAGCTTGATCGCTATATCGTGGGTCAACATGATGCAAAAAGAGCTGTAGCAATTGCTTTACGCAACCGTTGGCGTCGGCAGCGTTTGCCTGATGATCTGCGCGAAGAAGTGTTACCTAAGAATATTCTTATGATTGGGCCAACAGGTGTTGGAAAAACGGAGATCGCTCGCAGACTTGCGCGCCTGGCTGATGCCCCATTTTTAAAAGTTGAAGCTACCAAATTTACTGAAGTTGGCTATGTCGGTCGTGACGTTGAACAAATTATCCGTGACCTTGTAGAGATTGCAATCAAACAAAGCCGGGAAAAGCACCGTAAAGAAGTCACCACCCGCGCTGAACTTAAAGCTGAAGATCGACTTCTTGATGCTTTGGTCGGAGATAATGCAGGCGAAGAGACACGTCAAAAGTTTCGCAAGATGTTACGCGAAGATCAACTAAATGATCGTGAAGTGGAAATCCAAGTTGCAGATACCGCGACAAACCAACTTCCCACCTTTGAAATTCCAGGTATGCCTGGAGCTCAAATGGGGATGTTAAACCTCGGAGATATTTTTGGTAAAGCCATGGGTGGTGCCCGAAGTAAAGCCCGTCGTATGCTCGTTCCTGAAGCTTTAACAGTTTTAATTGCTGAAGAAAGTGATAAACTTTTAGATCAAGAGAAAGTCGTCAAAGATGCGATTGAAGCAGTTGAGCAGAACGGAATCGTTTTTCTTGATGAGATTGATAAAATTTGTAGCCGCAGTGGCAGGGGAAATGCTGATGTTAGCAGAGAGGGTGTTCAGCGTGATTTGCTGCCACTTCTTGAAGGCACTAGTGTTGCGACAAAGTATGGCTCAGTTAAAACCGACCACGTGCTTTTTATTGCTTCTGGCGCTTTTCATATCGCCAAGCCTTCAGACTTACTGCCTGAGCTTCAAGGCCGTTTGCCTACCCGGGTCGAACTGAAACCCTTAACCGAAGAAGATTTCATTCGCATTTTAACAGAGCCTGAAGCAAGTTTAATTCGTCAATATAAAAGCCTCCTTGAAACTGAGCAAGTAACGTTGAATTTTTCGGAAGATGCCATTCAAACGATTGCTAGCTTGGCGGTTGAAGTTAACCAGAATGTTGAAAATATTGGCGCACGCCGCTTGCAAACAGTCATGGAACGCATGTTAGAAGAAGTAAGTTTTGGAGCCAGTGATCACAATGGCAAAACCATTGAAATTGACGCAGTTTATGTTAAAGAAAGAATTGGTGACTTAGTCAAAAACACAGACCTCTCAAAATTTATTTTGTAACACTCAACATAATTCTATAATCATCGTTGCTTTATTTTATTTGGAAAAATACTATAAATAATTGTATTAATGAATCTAGGTAGTTTTTTAATATTATTAACCTCAGTTTTGGATAAGTGAAGGCAAAGATTTAAAAGCAGGCTTATTTTCCCTGAATTGGTATGCGGTGAGGCAAGAGAGGATATTAACACAGCAATTGGTAGGCGATCGATGCCTGGTATGAG
>JACVCA010000241.1 GCA_016742295.1 Alphaproteobacteria bacterium
CTCATACCAGGCATCGATCGCCTACCAATTGCTGTGTTAATATCCTCTCTTGCCTCACCGCATACCAATTCAGGGAAAATAAGCCTGCTTTTAAATCTTTGCCTTCACTTATCCAAAACTGAGGTTAGATATCTACATGATAATATCATTATCAAAAAAGCAGGTAAGCCCATTGCTGTGTTGATTGATATGGCTCTGTTTGAAAAGATTAAAAATTTACAACCTCAATCTGAAAATTCTGCTGAGCTTGAAGATAGCATTGCATCTTAAATAGGGTTGATAAATTTATATTTGTGGCGCAAAATAGTTAATATGAGATTCTACGCTCAAACCACCCTTTTTTCCGATACAGTATAAATTTAAAAGAATAATTCCAACAAAAAATCCTGTAAGGGCATGAAAGATAATAACTATTCTATTTTAACCATTCATATATGAAGTGGTTAATGAGTATGTATAATGTCACCTCTCTGAAGTCAAAAGTTATAAGGGTTCGAGAGCCTTAAGTTTAGATTGAATTCTTGTAATATGAGAAGAATTTTTTGGAGAGGTTTTCAGTACAATTTTTAAAGCTTGCTTTAAGTAAGTGAAGGATTGCTGTTTAAATTTTTGAGATTGTTGAGTATTGCCTTTCTTTGCAGACTGCAAAGCTTTTTTTAAATATAAATCAGATAAACTTTCTAAACATGTATGGCTTTCTGGATGTTTGTTTTCTTGAAATATTTTTAAAGATTTAGTTATCAAATTTTCAGCAGTAATCAACTCTCTTTCCAGAAGAAAAATTTCTCCTAAATCTCTTAAAAGTCGCGCGGTTTCTATATGATTTTTTCCAAAGCTTTTTTCATAAGTTGTGAGGTTTTGCTCAAGTAGTCCTTTAGCTTTTTTATAATTACCTAATTTTTTATATACACCTGCTAAATTAACCAATGACCAAGCAGCTTTTATATGATGCTTACCAAATTGATTTTCATATATCTTATAACTCTTTTTAAAACAACTTTTTGCTTTTTTATAATCACCAAGTTCTTTGTAAGCATCTCCCAAATTTACTAAAACCCAAGCTACTTTTGGATGGTTATCAGAATAGTATTTCTTAAAAATCATAAGGCTTTGTTCAAGACAGTGTTTAGATTCTTCAGCATTGCCAAGTTCTTTATGAGTATTCCCTAGGTATACTAAAGCTCGACCAATCCCTACATGATCATTAGAGAAATGCGTCTTATAAATTATCAAGCTTTGTTCAAGAAGCTCTTTCGCTTTTTCATAATCACCTAAGTCTCTATATACATTTCCTAAATATACCAAAGCTCGAGCACAGCTTATTTGATTGTTACTCAAATGTTTTTTATAAATTACAAGACTCTGTTCAAGTAACTCTTTAGCTTTTTGATAATTACCTAGACTTCTATAGGTGATTCCAAGGTATTCCAAGGCTGGAGCAATTTGAATATCATCTTTAGAAAAGTATTTTGTATAAACAATAAGACTTTGTTCAAGTAGTTCTCTAGCCTTTTCATAATTACCGAGTTCTCTATAAACCATGCCAAGATGCACTAAAGCTTGAGCAATAATGCCACAATGATACGCACTAGAGGCATGTAATTTTGTTAGGCCTTTTTCGATAAGGTCTTTAGCTTTTATATAATTACCTAGGTAAAAATAAATACACCCTAATTTAATACCGATAATGCTTTTAATTGTATCTGTTAGAAGATAACGATGACTTAAAAAAATGTTACAATGATTAATTAAGAACGGCATTTTTGAAAGATCTTCGTTATGAATAGTATATGTCATATACTTTTCTAGAACCTCAGATATCTTCATTAATAATTGAGGATTTTTGCTTAAATTTAACTTTTCTGTAAGATAAGCAAGGCTTATTTCTTGAGTACTTCGATGGATTGCAATACCTCTAGTTAAATGAGAGGAGGGTGCTTCTGTTACAAGAGAATATTTTTTAGCCTCATAAATAAAGTTATCTACTGCAAGTTTATCCTTATAAAGGTTCAACAAATCACTTGGAATAGATTGAGAACCTAATAAGCTTACAAATAATAAAATAGAATCAAAATCTCTATGGGTGTTGATTAAGCTCTTTATGGAGAGGGTAATGATATCGTAGCGAGTTTTATTATATTGAGTGGCTTCTTTTAAAATATTTTTCTGCAGAATGTCAAAATCTACCTTATGTTCACTCAAATGCTTAAGATAATCCTCATAGGGTATATTTGTTACTTTTAAATAATAAGCTGCTGTAGAGACATCTAAGGGAAAAGGAGGGATATGGTTTAACAACTTCTTAGCCATTTCTGGGGGATAACGAAATTGGTCCAAATTTCCATTATTCATAATTTTA
>JACVCA010000242.1 GCA_016742295.1 Alphaproteobacteria bacterium
ATCAGGCGCTGAGTACTAATACCTAACAATATTTTGAAGATTTTATCATAATTTTTGATTTAATAACAGGTATTTTTTAATAAAAAATTAACCTCTTTAAATCCCGTTATTCTTACCAGGCTTTGGGCTGAAGTGGACTTCAAACTTATCAAGCACATCTTTCCAGGCTTCTCTGTCTTCCGGAGGAATGGCTTTGCTTATAATATTTGGCCATTGAGCAGAATAATAGCGATTAATCTCAACCCATTTTTCAGAGCCATTTTGAGTATCGCTTGTAATGGCTTCTATAGGGCACTCAGGTTCACAGACTCCGCAATCGATACACTCTTCTGGATTTATAACAAGCATATTTTCACCTTCGTAAAAACAATCGACAGGACAAACCTCTATACAATCCATAAATTTACATTTAATGCAGGCTTCGGTTACCATATAAGTCATGATTTTCCTCTTTTCTGTCAGCTCCTACCACCGGATAAGAGCAGATCCCCAGACAAACCCTCCTCCTATGGCTTCATGAAGAATCAGATGACCAGGTTGAATACGACCATCACTCACCCCCTTGCATAGTGCGAGAGGAATTGAAGCAGCAGAAGTGTTTGCATGCTCAGCAACAGTTATAACGACTCGATCAGGAGAAAGATTTAATCTTTCTGCAATAGCTTCTATAATACGAATATTTGCTTGATGAGGTACCAACCAATCTAATTCTTCAGCAGCAATATTTTTATGAGCAAGAGTTTCAAGAGCAGAATCAACAAGCTTCGTGATAGCATGCTTAAAGACTTCTCGTCCAAGCATCCGGATATAGCCGGCGGTGCCTGTAAGAGAAGGTCCTCCATCCGTATAGAGGAGATCTCGATAGCTACCGTCAGAATGCATAGAGGTACTTAAAATCCCTCGATTTCCAGGATTATTTTCAGCACGCAAAATAACAGCCCCTGCTCCATCGCCAAACAAGACATAGGTTTTGCGATCTTGAGGATCGATAATCCGTGAAAATGTTTCTGCACCGATAATTAATGCCCTTTTCATTGATCCTAGTCGTAAATAATGATCAGCTGTAGAAAGGGCCAAAATATAACCACTGCAAGCTGCTGATACATCAAAAGCTAATCCTCTACAACCAAGTTTTGATTGAACAATTGTAGCTGTGGAGGGAAAAGTTTGATCAGGGGTAACCGTTGCAACAATAATTAAGTCAATATCTTGAGGTGTAAGGCCTGCAGATTTAAGCGCATCCCATGCCGCTGCAGTCGCAAGGTCCGAAGTAAGCTCACCATCTGCCGCAAAATGACGCTTGTGAATACCTGTCCTCTCAACAATCCATTCATGAGAGGTATCTAAAACAGCACTCAGATCATGATTTGTAACAACCTTTTCAGGTAGATAATGGCCACAACCAATAATCAGAGAACGGACCATTCAATAAGCTCCCAATGTGTAGTCGTCATTGTAAGGATTTCGATTTAAGTCCTGTTTGAATATTAGCATGGTGTCTTTCAAGTTCTTGTCTAATATGCTCAGTAACTTTATTACCTGCCATATCGATAGCCACTTTCAATGCCGACTGGAAACCATAGGCATCAGTCCCTCCATGGCTCTTAACGGCAATACCAGTGAGACCTAAAAAAGGTGCGCCATTATAATGTCGAGGATCAAGCTTTTGGCCAATTCTACCTAACATCGGCCTAGAGAATAAATAGCCGATTTTAGCAGGTATTGAACCTCGGAAACCTTGCTCTAAAAATTTTTTAATTAAGGCATAGGTTCCTTCAGCAGTTTTAAGAGCGACATTGCCGGTAAAACCATCAGTTACAACTACATCAACAACGCCTGCTAAAATCTGATCTCCCTCAATAAATCCATAAAAATTATCCAATCCTCCGTTTTCACTAAGAAAACGATGAGTCTCTTTAACAATTGCATTACCTTTTGGATGTTCTTCACCAACATTCAAAAGTCCCACAGAAGGAGATGATAGATTCAGAATTTTTCTTGCAAAGACTGTGCCCATCAAGGCAAATTGCGCAAGGTTATCAGCGGTGCATTCAATATTTGCACCCAAATCAAGCATCACACTCTCGCCACGCATTGTAGGAATCGGACGTGCTATAGCAGGACGATCAATACCAGGAATTGTCTTTAAAATGATCTTTGCAAGGGCCATATACGCTCCGGTATTACCAGCCGATACAACAGCCTCGGCCTTCCCCTCCGCTACAGCTTCAATTGCCAACCGCATACTCGAGCTTCGGATACGTAAAGCCGCACTTGGCTTCATATCTCCAGGGATTAAATCAATGGAATGTTGGAATGTAATACGAAAGATTAAGGGTCCTTACGCTTTAAAAAGA
>JACVCA010000243.1 GCA_016742295.1 Alphaproteobacteria bacterium
TTTTTACAGTCTTCCGGGCTATTTTAAGTTGGGAATTCCAAGTTTTAACTAATGTTACCCTTTTTTGTGCAGCCATGCAGCAGTCTCTTTAGCATTTTCACGGGTATTATTAGCCATGTAACCTAATTCAATAGATTGATTTAAAGGCGGGTGTGAAGCCTTGTTTAAGTAAAAGATTTCTTTAAAACTGACCTCTTTATTGACGCCTGAAATAAATAATTTCTGACTCTGTCCTTGAGAAAGAAGATCAAGTCCTACTCCCAGACGTTGGCTACCTCCTGTTAGGACAACGATAGCATCTGCCGCATTGGAGGTTTTTTTAGGTGGATAGGGGATTTGATGTAAATACCACATAAAGCCCCCTAACCATAATATAAACAGAAGGAGTATAGCATAAAGCCAACTTTTTAAGAACTGCACCACCTCTCCCTTCCCATGTGTTTAGAGATGTCTAACATACGTTGGTTTTAGAGAGGTATTCAAGCAAGATATTTCTAAACGAAAGGAATTCAAATATGCAAACTCTCAACATAAGCCTGTAGATCAGGGTAAATTTTAACTGGATGAACAGCTTCAGGCAACCCTGTCTCTTGAGTAACTATCCCCTTGCCAGTAAGGACGAGGACGCGGGGGCATCCTAGAGCGGCGGCGGCTTGTAAATCTCTTAAAGCATCACCAATCATTGGGGTTTCTTCAGCTTTGGCTTTATACTTATTAAGTGCTTCAAGCAAAAGGCCAGGGGCAGGTTTACGCCTTAAGCTTGGAACTTCATCCGTATCCGTACAGACAAAAATATCATCCACCCATGCCCCAGCTTCTTTAAGGCAGAAGCGAAGACGATGATGGATCTGGTTAAGCTCCTCATGGGTGATTGTCCCACGTCCGACCACAGCTTGGTTAGTAACAACAGCAACCCGAATCCCTTTGGCGTTGAGGCGAGCTACCGCTTGAGCAGAGCCTGGAATCATCATCAATTCTTCAGGAGACTTGACGGAATCGGGTCTATCCACATTCAAGACACCATCGCGGTCAAGAAGGACCAGTTTCACGTGGAGATGGCGCGCTTTGCTAAGGTTGAGATGACTGTGAGACGGGCAGAAAATGCCGTTAGGATCAAGCCGATCAAGGGAGTGAGTAGCACGATCGCAGAAATTTGAGCTGTTGGAATTCCATCGCTTACATAAGGAATTTGAAGGTGAGCGAGCAGGGAACCTATTGCACAAAGAACAGTCGTTGAGAGAAAAATTCCAAACAGCCCCCCTTTAAGTGCAAGTTGCAAAGCATGTTCTTGAAATTGCCTTGCAATATAGTAGTTATGTGCTCCTATCAAGTGTAAGACTTCAATAATACTATGATGCACTTCTAGGCCTGTATAGGTCATAAAAGCTATAGTTAAAATAGCTGAAAGACCGATAAAGCTTGCCATCACAATGCTGATCCAGATTACAGATTGAGCAACTTGCAGGGCTTTTTCTCGCCATTCGCGATGATCGCGGATAATTGTCCCAGGAACTGCTTGATTCAGTTGATTACTAAGGTCTTTCAAATTGACTTGATAGCCACTCCGAATTTCTACGTCAATCAGGGTAGGGGGTGCTTCATGGCTTTTCATCTCCAAATGGGGATCAAGCAAAGCGCTCATTGCAGTTTTAGAAATAACTTCTGCATTTGATATACCTACAGTGTTCTGGAGAATTTTAACAGCTTTGCGTTGCCGTTCGATATCAAAGGCTACGTACTGAGAATGGGAGGGATCAATATTTGCAAGCTCAACCGTAAAACCATCCGTAAAAGATTGATCCCATTTTTTGACAATTGATCCTATGGTTGCAGCCATGACGAGGGCAAGAGTAGCCAAGAAAATCATCAACCCCATAACCCAAGGAATAAATCTATGAGCCATATCTTGATTAAATGGAACATCAAAGCGATTTTGCCAAAATTTAAGCATTGGCACTTATCCTTTCTTGTTCAGGGTTGGGCTCGAAAACAGTAAGAGTTTGATTTTCCAAATGTAAGCGGGGATGGGGGAATTCACCTGATAAATCATGATTATGAGTGGCAAGAACGATAGTGGTTCCCATTCGATTCAGTTCTTCAAAAAGATAAATAAGTTTAACAGCAATTTTATCATCGACATTTCCAGTTGGTTCATCTGCAAGAAGGAGCCTTGGCTTACCAATCACTGCTCTTGCAATGGCGACACGTTGTTTTTGTCCTCCAGAGAGTTCATCAGGACGTACATCTAAGCAGTCTTCAAGACCCACCCAATTTAAAATTTCCCGAGCGTGAGTTCGGCTTTGCTTGAGATTCATCCCGCGCACACGAAGCGGTAGGG
>JACVCA010000244.1 GCA_016742295.1 Alphaproteobacteria bacterium
GTTCAGCGTGTACTGCAGACTTATAAATCCTTGCAGGATATTATTGCAATTTTAGGTATGGATGAGCTTAGCGAAGAAGATAAACTTACGGTCTCCAGGGCCCGTAAAATTCAACGCTTTTTATCACAGCCGTTTCATGTAGCCGAAATCTTTACAGGTACACCTGGTGTTTTTGTCACACTTAAAGATACAATTGCAGGCTTTAAAGCAATTATTGACGGCAAGTGCGACCATTACCCTGAAGCTGCATTTTATATGGTTGGCACGATTGAAGATGTGGCTCAAAAAGCACAAGAACTTGAGAAAGAGAGCAGTTAAGATATGCATACCCCTGCTCTACTTCATTTTCAATTGATTTCTCCGGAAAAAATTGTTTTTTCAGAAGTAGTTTCTATGGTTGTCCTCCCGGGTGCTCAAGGGGCCATCGGAATTTTGCCTCATCATGCACCGATGATTTTAACCTTGCAGTCAGGGGTAATAGAAATCTTCCAAAGCGAAGAGATTAAAGAACGGATCTTTGTTTCTAGTGGGTTTGCCGAGATTATTGATACAGGCTGCAATGTTATTGCAGATGATGCTATTTTGGTAAAAGATATTCACCCTGATGACCTTCAAGCTTATATTATCCAGATAATGGCAGAAATTGAGGCAACCCCTGATATTGATGAAAGAGAACTTTTGCAACAAAACCTTTCAATTGCACGAGCAAAGATGGAGCTTTTTCGAAGACTGCGTCCTATCAATAAGTAACAAAGCGTAGAGGTTCTTAATTTCATAAAGAAATCTATATAAAAGCTCTGAATAGGCAATTTCCGTTACTTCATCAATTTTAATTAGATCTGTTGCAGGTTGATACTTGAAGGCAAACCTTGAAATAAATATAAATATGTTGCAATTTTGAGCTTAGGGAGTAAACTTGAAGGTAAAAATGACCTTAGATGCTTATCATAAAACCTCTCAACTTTCTCTATGATTTATTGACAGGGGCTCGCAAAACTGTTGGGCATTAAACTAACAATTGTAGCCAATCCAAATTTTTGAAACACAGAGCTTAATTTCTAATTAATGTTTTGCATATATGATTTAAGAAAAGTTTTATAAATAAAGGAGATAATGATGAAAAAAATACTTTATTCAACTGTGTTGACTTCTACACTCGGGTTCTTAACAAATTATGTACCAAGTTATGCAAAGCTAACACACATTGCTGAACAAAATATAAAAGGAAAAGAAGAGGTGTCTATAATGACTACTCCTGATATTTGTCCAGTTTTAACCTTAGACGATGATATATTTAGTGAGCTTCCTCCACGTGTAAGGAATATATATTTAGAAAAGAACGAAACAATAGATCAGTTTCAACAAAGGCTGCTTGAAGAAGCAACTTATATTACACAAAATCTTTATCAAGATGAAAGAGGTAATAAATTTAAGAGTGTTGGATTCGCTTCTGGGATATATGCTTATGAGGATATATATAAAGCTTCCCAAGAGAAAGATGTAAAAGATATTTTACGTGAACATGGAATGACACGTTTCCCGGCTCATGTAGGGCAGAGTATGGCGGATAATAAAGGTCAGTGTGATTACGTGGTAAGTAAAGAAAAGGTTGGATTATTTCTTTTTAGTCTTAAACCAGTAAAATTTATTGATAATAATGAACCTGTGCTGATTAGTAAGGAAAAAAAAGACTAATCTGAACCTCTATAATAAGAGTCATGAGATTGGACATCTTTATATCCAAGGGGAGAAGTGGACGCTAGCCTAGACAAGGGGTTAAGGATAAATTCGAGTAATAAATTTTAAGTTATGAACTTAAAGTAATGAAAGAATTTATAAGATAGTTAAAAAGTGGCAACCATACGCAGCAAGCTTTAAAGCAAAGGGGGCCTTAGTAGTGACCCGAGAGAAAGTCATCCTTTCTCAGTTATCGAGCAAAACTAAGCCTCTCACTGCTTGTAGATACTCCTGTAGTATTTTACATTCCTTTATGTAATACGTTCATATCTGTTCTCTGACCTTCAGACAAACACTTCTAACCTAGCTAAGAGAGAGCCCTTGAATTTTAATCTGTTACATCCACGCCCTATAGATTGACTTCCCTTTTTTTTACCAACCTGGCCCATGGAAATGAAGAAAAATTATTGTACTATCTATTAATTACTTCCTCTTTCAAACTATCTTGATAAAGAGTATTAGGTTCTGTGAACAAGATTTAAGATTTTATGAAAAGGTGGTAGTTTTCCAATGGGAAAACACAGGAGAACTACCAAGATGAATTATTTCATTAAAGACAAGGAATGGGAAGAAATTTTTAAAATCT
>JACVCA010000245.1 GCA_016742295.1 Alphaproteobacteria bacterium
CTTCAGCACCATCGATAATGCGATGATCATAGCTTAAAGCCAGATACATCATCGGTCGAACCTCAACTTTGCCTTCAATTGCGATAGGACGTTGCTGGATCTTATGCATACCTAAAATGCCAGACTGGGGAGGGTTTAGGATTGGCGTTGACATTAATGAGCCATAAACCCCCCCATTGGAAATTGTAAAAGTTCCGCCAGACAAGTCCTTGACAGTCAGCTTTCCGTCGCGTGCCTTTAAAGCGAGCTCTGCAATAGATTTTTCAATATCTGCAAAAGATAATACATCTACATTGCGAAGGACTGGCACGACAAGACCATTAGGTGTCCCTACGGCGATACCAATATCATAATAATTTTTATACACAATTTCATCGGCATCAATTTCAGCGTTAATAGTCGGAATTTCTTTTAAAGCTTGCACACAAGCTTTGATGAAGAATGACATAAATCCAAGCTTTGTCTTATACTTTTCCTCAAATTTATCCTTATGATGATTACGAAGATCCATGATTTTACTCATATCAACTTCATTAAACGTTGTTAAAATTGCTGCAGTATTTTGCGCCTCCTTTAAACGATGAGCAATAGTCTGACGCAAACGTGACATACGTACTCGTTCCTCACTACGTTCGTTATCGCTTACAAAGTCCGACTGAGGTTTCATATTTGCAGGTACTTCCAAGGGAATAGAGGGTGAAACATCTGCAGGGATGTGCTTAAGGAAGCTTAGAACATCTTCTTTTGTAATCCGTCCATCTTTGCCAGTCGCAGAAATTTGTTTGGAATCGAGTGCATGTTCTTGGACAAGTTTCCGCACAGCCGGTGATAATATGGTGTTCTTGGATTTCAAAGTTTGTGTCCTATCTACAGCTGCCTGCGAAGGTATCGCAGCCCATTCAGATTTCTTAGACTCATTTCTTCCTCTAATTGTCATTAAACCGATGACCTCTCCAACTTGAACTTTGGTACCTTCTGGCGCTAAAATATCAACTATAACCCCACTGGCTAACGCGTTTATTTCAAGAGTAACTTTCTCTGTTTCCAATTCAATAAGTAGGTCATCCTGCTCAACGATATCACCAACCTTTTTAACCCAACGACCTATATTAGCTTCGGTTACGGATTCACCCAAAGCTGGTACAATAATTTTTTGTTGCTTTTCTGACATCTTGCCCTCGTTTTAAAACGATTATCCTATTATTGATTCTGACTATATTTTTGTTATATTTCTAAATAACATAAGTGCTTTCTCTATTAGCTGCTTCTGTTCAGCTTCGTGTCTATGCAAATATCCAGTTGCAGGAGAGGCTGCCGCTTTACGTCCCACATAAAACGGACGCGTCGATGAATGCCCAATATCAATTAAGACTTTCTCAATGCGACGATCTATAAACTGCCAAGCGCCCATGTTCTTTGGTTCTTCTTGGCACCAGACGATTTCAGCTTTTGGATAAGCGGCTAACTCAATTGCCAGCAAATCTTTGGGAAAAGGATAAAGTTGCTCAAGGCGTATGATGACAATATCATTTAAATTGCGCTTTTGACGTTCCATCAACAACTCATAGTAAATCTTACCACTACACAAAATTACCCTCTTAATATGTTTTGAGGTACGGATAGTGTCATCAATTTCACTAATTACACGAAGAAAACGGCTCCCCGGTCCAATCTCTTGAAAGCTTGACACTGCCAAACGATGACGTAATAGAGATTTGGGGGTCATTATCACCAGGGGTTTACGAAAGTTACGATGCATTTGTCTTCTTAAAACATGGAAGTAGTTAGCAGGTGTTGAACAATTTACAACTTGCCAATTGTCTTCAGCACATAATTGCAAATAACGCTCGAGTCGAGCAGAAGAGTGTTCGGGCCCTTGCCCTTCATATCCATGAGGCAACAGGAGAACTAGGCCTGACATCCTTAACCATTTTTCCTCGCCTGAACATAAGAATTGATCAATAACCACTTGAGCGCCATTCGCAAAATCTCCAAATTGTCCTTCCCACAGTACGAGTGTGTTAGGGGCAGCCAAGCTATAACCATACTCGAATCCCATCACTGCAGCTTCCGAAAGCGGACTGTCCACAATCTCAATTTCAGCTTGCTCTTTTCGAATATGGTTAAGTGGAATATGAGTTGCTTGCGTATCTTGATCTACGAATATCGCATGACGTTGTGAGAAGGTGCCGCGGCCACTATCTTGCCCGCTCAGACGTACTGGATAACCCTCACATAATAAGCTACCAAAAGCTAACGCTTCTGCCGTAGACCAATCATTGGGTCAAGGGTTTTTA
>JACVCA010000246.1 GCA_016742295.1 Alphaproteobacteria bacterium
GAACTTACCTAATCCAGATCCCAGATCGTAAAAAACATCCTTTTCCGTCAGTTGTAAGGTCTTAAGTAACTGGGCTCCCCCCTCAAGGGTGATTTCTCCATAAACAGGCGCTCCCCCTTCATCCATAATTGACTCATTCTCATGACGATCGAGTTCTCCTTCATTAATTTCATCATAAATCAAATTCATAACATTCTGGGTTGATAATAAATTGACTGAGGGCAATTGAGTTTGCTTAATCTTTCCAAATGCAGAAGAGAAAGAGAAAAGATATCCTACTAAAATGAATGTTATAAAAACCTTAAAGCAACTTTTTTTCATTTTATTCAATCCTATTCTGTTTCAGAGCCCATTTTCAGTTCCAGCTAAGCTAAATATTTATCACAAAAATGTACTAAAATTTTAATATTATTTTAACTTTTATCTGATTTACTACAAATGTTAATTTTTGACAAATTAGAGAAAAAAAATGAAAATAGCTTATACTCTTTTAACAACTGTAAGTCTTCATACAACTGGGCTCTGCTTTTATCCCTATATGATGCAAGACTGTCATGCTTCTGCAGACAAAAGCGCGAAAGCTTATGCGACCAAAGAGCTTAAGCTTCCAGCCAAAGTTGTTGTTTCAGATGATGAGTATTCAAAATCTATTGCTAAAGCAAGTAAGGTTATATCCTATATGCCGGCAAGTGGAACTTACCATTTTACTTTAGCCTCTGACATTCTTGACGGTAAATTCGTTTTTCATATATAAGAGCAAGTTTAATTATACCTATAATGTACTTACTAAAACAGGACCTACTTTTGATCCCGATGGCAGCAACGACCCAGGCCATTTAGCAAAAGCATATAATAATCAAGCTACAGGTTTCATTGCTGCTTTGGAAAAAGCAGGTGTATTTGAAATCGTACGTAGTAAATAGACAACCATAATTTATATACTTGAAAAAATGAGGCTGACTTATTAAATTTAGCCTCATTTTTTCATTGAAAATTTAGAGGTTATTAAGAAGAATTGGAGAAACTAATATAAAAACTATTATAAATAACCTGGCGCACAGAAAATTGATCTACTATAATATTTCTCCAGCAGGCCCCTCATGAAATATAGGCGCCCCTTCTAGCCCTAGTATGACAAAAATAGTGAGCATCCTCTTAATTTCAGTTCTGTTTTTTTCACGGGTAGCTCTGCAACGACTATTGACAGCGATACGAGGTGTTCATATAAATATTTAAGTTCTTACACGTTATTTTCATTATAAGGATCTCAAATGAAAATTTTAAATGCCTCTCTCTTTAGTAAAATTACCTTCTCAAGCTTGACTGTATTGGCTTTATCAGGCTGTGCCCGCAATATTAACCCGAACGTATATTCAGAAAGGCATGTTGGTGAAGCTTCTATGACCTATCAAGGGGTGATCGCCAGCGCTCGACCTGTCGAAATTGCCGGAAGCGAAAAATTAGAAGAAAATACTGCCGGTATTGGCATAGGCGCATTAGCAGGCGGTGTTGCAGGCAATCAAATCGGTAGAGGCGGTGGTAATCTTGCAGCTACGGCAGGTGGTGCTATTTTAGGTGGTGTTGCAGGTGCATTTGCACAAAAAGCTTTGACAGAACAAAGTGCTATGGAATATGTGGTACGACTTAACAATGGTTCAATGATGACTGTTGTTCAAGGACCGGAGACTCAGCTATCACTTGGTCAACGCGTTCTCGTTATGGTCAGCAATGATGGACGTTCCCGTGTTGTCCCCGATCATTCTCCTATTCAAACTGTCCAACCCCTTGCACCCGCTGCAATTGTCGTAAAACGTCGCTAAATAGACGGGAGTTTATACATTCCCGGGACACCTTCCCGGGAACAACCTTTCCCCGCTCTTTCTTTATACTTCTCAACCCGCTAGGAAGCTTGCTAGACGCTAAGTACCTCGAGAGTAGATATCTCCTTATTGATAAAACTGGTCCTTGTAGGCAAATACTTAAAAATTATTTTCTTGTTATTCTTTTTTGCCTTAGAAGATGGCTTTTGAACGTGGTCCGGCGCCAATTGTAGGACTATTATACTGAGAATTTTCTCATTTCCTTTTTTCAGGGTGAAGACCAGATTCTTTTAGTATCCCAGCAGGAACGATAGAGACTATTTAAGGAAATTTGACAAACATAAAGGATATATTTAAGGTATCATAACATAATAGCTCGAAGAGGTGCATAATGAGATTGTTTGGCATTATAGCAGTTATCAGTTGCTTGTCTTCCTTTCAATTGGCTACTGCTTCTGAAATTATGGA
>JACVCA010000247.1 GCA_016742295.1 Alphaproteobacteria bacterium
CCCACTGGGCCCTCGAAATGCAATCGGACATCCCAGTTGGCCACCTGACATATAAAGTGTCTTAGCAGCTGAGTTGATAATTTGGTCAATAGCCTGCATCGCAAAATTAAAGGTCATAAATTCAACAATTGGCTTTAATCCCATGAAGGCTGCCCCTACCCCGAGGCCTGCAAAACCATGTTCGGTAATCGGTGTATCAATAATACGTTGTTCGCCAAACTCTTCAAGCAATCCTTGGCTGACTTTATAGGCGCCTTGATAGTGACCCACTTCTTCTCCCATTAAAAAGACTTTATCATCACGTCGCATTTCTTCAGCCATTGCATCACGAAGGGCTTCACGGACTGTCATCATTTGTAATTGTGTCATAGGAATCTAGCCTTATGCAGGTTCAATAAGAATATCAGTGTAAAGTTCTGCAGCGTCCGGTTCAGGACTGCTTTCGGAAAAGTCTACGGCTTCTTGAATAATCTCCTTAATTTCCTTATCAAACTTTTTAAATTCATCTTCAGGAACTTTACGTTCTATAAGAGTTTGTTTTGCTGATTCAATTGGGTCATGATTTTGACGGATATTATCAACTTCATCTTTAGAACGGTATTTTGCCGGATCAGACATCGAGTGGCCTCGATAACGATAGGTCTTCATTTCAAGGATGATCGGACCATTTCCTTCTCGTACATGTTGGACTGCCATTTCTCCTGCTGCTTTTACAGCAAGAATATCCATCCCATTAACAGTATAACCTGGAATACCAAAAGCAGATCCTCTTTGCGAGAGCTGCGCACCATTAGCTGATCCCCGTGCAACAGATGTTCCCATAGCATATTCATTGTTTTCAATAATATAAATGACCGGCAGTTTCCAAAGGGCCGCCATATTATAAGATTCGTAAACTTGACCTTGATTTGATGCACCGTCCCCATAATAGGTCAGACAAACAGCATTATTTTTCAGATATTTATGTGCAAATGCAATGCCGGTGCCCAATGAGACATTTGCTCCAACGATTCCATGACCTCCAAAAAAATTCTTCTCACGCGAGAACATATGCATTGAACCACCCTTGCCTTTAGAGTAGCCAGTAGCGCGTCCCATTAATTCTGCAAAAACACCTTTTGAATCCATCCCGCAAGCCAACATATGCCCATGATCTCGATAGGTTGTAATAACGGTATCTTTAGGAGTGATACAAGCTTGCATACCAACCACAACTGCTTCTTGCCCAATATAAAGGTGGCAAAACCCAGCAATTTTACCCATTCCATAAAGCTGGCCAGCTTTTTCTTCAAACCGCCGAATCAATAACATGTCTCGGTAATATTTCATGAGCTCTTGAACGGAAACAGAGGCTGACTTTATTGGCAGATTCATGACAGATTGATTCCAAATAATAGGTTATGAGTTATATTGATCATGATTTTATACTCCATTTACTTGAAAACTCTTGCTGATTCGCGTGTTGCACTGAGGTTTTCAGCCTCATCACCCCGGCGGGACGATGACATAGTGAATAGGTTTGTATCAACCCGTAAATGGTATTATCTAACAAAAAATAGCACCCTAGCTGGCTAATTACTCACCCGTTGTAACGTCAGGAGCTTCCTGAATTTCAGATTGAGATCCTACAGCATTTGAAGCCTGGTTCATGTAGTCTACTTTTTCTGCAATACGTGCACTCTTACCGCGACGACCTCTGAGGTAATAAAGCTTAGCTCTCCGCACAACTCCGCGACGTACAACGTTAATTTCAATATTAGGTGAATAAAGAGGGAATAAACGCTCAACCCCTTCCCCATAAGAAATCTTTCGTACTGTAAATGAGGAATTAATCCCAGCATTCCGACGAGCAATGCACAAACCTTCATAAGCCTGTGTCCGTTGACGCTCTCCTTCGATGACCTTTACCATAATGCGCAAAGTATCCCCTGCAGCAAAATCTGGTATGGAACGGGTACTCGTCAAGTTTTGAATCTGTTCCTGTTCGATTTGTTGTATAATATTCATTTTTAAGACTTCCTTTCATTAACACTGCCGTATTGTACATACTTTTGCCACATATCTGGCCGTCGCTCTTGCGTAATTTTCTCTGCTTGAGCCAACCGCCAAGATCGAATTTCTTCATGATTTCCTGACACAAGCACATCAGGAACCTCACGTCCTTGCCACTGTCTTGGACGTGTATAATGAGGATACTCGAGCAATCCCCTTGAAAAACTTTCTTCTTCCAGAGATTCCGAAGCTCCAACTACACCGGGCAAAAGAGGTCCAAAA
>JACVCA010000248.1 GCA_016742295.1 Alphaproteobacteria bacterium
ATTGGCAGTATTGGCTTGCTTGACTATTGCTTTAGCGCAGGCACGCAATGCTATTGACTCTCAAGAAGTGGCAAGGTTGTGTCGGCTTCTTTCATATATTCCAGAAGATTTACGTGAAGTGCTTAAGCTCGAAGAGCAGATTAAAGAAATTGCCCAAGACATTGTTCATGTCCAAGATGTGCTTTATTTGGGCCGAGGTCCAAGTTATCCTATTGCTCTAGAAGGCGCACTTAAGCTTAAGGAAATTAGCTATATTCATGCAGAAGGCTATGCAGCTGGGGAAATGAAACATGGTCCGATTGCGCTTATTGATTCTTCCGTACCTGTCGTTATTATTGCGCCTAGTGATCAGTTTTTTGAAAAAACTGCCTCAAACTTACAAGAAGTTATTGCTCGAGGCGGTAAAGTTATCCTTTTAAGTGATGCTAAAGGCCTTGCGCAAGTTTCAAGTCTACCATTTAAACCGTTGCGTTTGGCAGAAGTGGACCCTTTTGTGATTCCTTTGGTTTATACGATCCCTATTCAGCTATTGGCATACCATACAGCTGCATTTAAGGGAACCGATGTTGATCAGCCCCGCAACCTAGCTAAATCTGTAACTGTTGAATAAATAACTTATTGGAAGCTGATAGTACAATGCGTTTAAAAAGGGAATACTTCCTTCAGCCCACTGTAGTCGTAGCTCAAGATCTTCTAGGGAAAGTGCTGCACTTTAAAACCTATCAAGGAATCATTACAGAAACTGAAGCTTATATTGGTCAAGATGACCCTGCGTGTCATGCGGCTCGTGGAATAACCCCTCGAAATGCTGTAATGTTTGGCCCGCCTGGTTTTAGCTATGTGTATTTTATCTATGGTATGTACTTCTGTCTTAATTTTGTAACTGAAGCAGAAAATTTTCCTGCAGCTGTATTGATTCGAGGACTAAACCTTATCAGCCCTGAACCAAAGAAGCTGGAGGGACCAGGAAGACTCTGCAAGTATTTAGGTATTACAAAAGAACATAACAATGTGGATCTTGTGAATTCAGACGACTTTTATGTGGAAGATAATAATTTTAAACTTCCTTATGTCACCACTCCTCGCATTGGTATTAAAGTAGGAATAGATAAACTCTGGCGCTTTAAAGCTATATAAGACGTTTAATAATTCAGGACTTTCAATCATTTTACATTTTTTTCATACGATCTTTAGTACCCTCTCTTAATTTAGATTTAAATTTTTCTTAATTTGCCTTATTTCTGTTTGGAAGGTATAAATAGTAAATGAAGGTCAACAAATAGATAGAGGAACACTCAAAGAGACGCCTATTGGAATGATAGATCAAGCTGCTGCTGCATTCCTTAAGGCAGGACAACTACATGATCCGCTTGGTTTTGAATGCCTCGCCGAAATAAAATTAGAGCTTTCTAGGCTTGCTGCTACGCCAGATAAAGCTAAAGTCTTAAGAACTGAAGCTTATGAAGCTATTAAACAAGGTTGTGCACTTGGGTGGGTACAATCATTCTGGAAACTTAATAAATTCATTTCAGGTGAAGAATATGAGACAGTGCTTAGGAAGTATGGCCCCGCTCCTGATGACTTCATAGAAGCTCTTGAATTTTTTTTAGAGGAAAATACAAAGACTGAACTCCTGCATTAAATTGGGATAGAAGTTTCTCTCAAGTAAAAACTTGTGTAAAATAGAGATCTATGTCTAGTAGATCTCTCGTCTTTATAGATTCTTTATGCTTCTACAAATGACTTTCTTTAAAATATGCGACTTAGGCTTCTATTTTGGATAAACAAATTAGTTATTCTTCTTTCGTCCTCCTTTCGTACCTCTTGATGTAGTGCGTTGAGAACCCCCTTTTCTTTCTGATTTTTCGGTAGATTCTGGCTGTTCTTTTTTAGGGGTGTCTTTTGTCTCAATTTTAGATAACTTTCCTTTAGCAAGTTTATCAATTAAGCCACTGCCTTTTGGCTTTTTAAGATCTTTTTCTTTAATTAAGGTTTTATTTCTTTCAAGTGCTGTTTCTGTTTGTTTACGTTTAGCGTTCTGGCTCTACTTTGATTCAGGACCCCTTCTTGACGTAGAAGAAATTTCTTCATTTGATTCCTCAGCTTGTTTTGAACTTAACTTACGGAGAGCTTGTTTCGAGGCAGTAGGTTGTTTCTTTGTTTTCAACAATGGTGCTGCAGAACTTCCTTTTCCTTCTTTATCTTTTCCTTTTTTAATAGGTTTATATGGAGAGGGTGGTAAAATAAAGCGCTTTGGACGCACATTAGAGC
>JACVCA010000249.1 GCA_016742295.1 Alphaproteobacteria bacterium
GTCCCAGTCGTCATCATTCTTGAGGAGCGACCGTATATCGGGACGTTGCATGAGGGAGAGATAATTCCTGGCGGCCGAGATTAAATCCAACCGCGCCAACCAGGGAACCACCAAATTGTCAGAGTCGTTCGGATGCTTCTGCAGATTTATTATTAATAATAATATTATTACAACGGGTAACCGTTTTATTATTTTTAAGATTATTCCTTTAGCGTCCCCAAAAGGCTTAACCTCTTTATGTTGAGCAGGCGTAAATGTGATTTCCTTTGGCCAGCCTTCTCTTTCATCATAAACATTGTAATCTGCTGTTAATACATGGTTTGGGCCTACAAGCACTCCTGAACCAGTATACACTCTAGACTTTTTGGGCCAAGAACTTTCTTCTGAGTTAGGAAGATATTTTACGGATAAATTGCCAATAAATCTATAGGGGGGTTTTAATATTTTTGTGAGACTAACCGAACTTCGCTTATCAAAGGATTTTACTAAGGCCATCTGTGGATACATTTTTTTTGGTTCCCACGGAAGAATGTATTCACCTATTTCTTCATTCCTATAACGCTCAACTCTCATACGTTGATAATGTTTACTACCTATCAATTCCTCAAGGCTTTGCTCTTGAGGAAAATATCTCATGATACGATTAATCCTTTCAAAATTCATCTTCCCAATTAATTCTTCTCTGCAAGTAATTGCTTCAGATAAATTCTTCTCGTATCCAAATCTTCCTAACACTAACCCTTTAATTCGTCGAACAAGAGCGTCTTGATTACCCTTGGCACATAGCTGTTCATTAAAGAGTATTGCTTGAGAACTATCTTTTTCATATCCAAATTTCCCTTCCGTAAAGCCTTTAAGCTTCCTCTTCACCGCTGTGTGATCTTCAGTTTCAACCAATATCTCATTTGAGCTTTTTATTGCATTAATATTTTTTTTATAACCGTACTTACCTTCAAGTAACCCATCAATTTTCAACTTAATTGCCGTTAAATCCTTTCGATCAGCTAATTGGTCGATTATTTTTTTTAGGAATGTAGGATCTTGTTTGTCAATATACTTACCTTTTAAATATTCTTGTAATCTCTCCTTTAAGTTATCTGTATCTATTTCATTAAGCGCTTGAGGATTATATTTATACCCATACTTTCCTTTCAAAACACCATCAATTTTTCTCATTATTGCTAATTTATCTCCTTTATTAATCATTTCCTCATTGAATGTCCGAGCTTTAGATAGGCTTTGGGAGTACCCATATTTACCTCGACACAAACCTTCTATTTTTCTTTCAATTGCTTCTTGCTTATTTTTAGACAGGCTTCGAGGGGGCCCATATTTTTTATATCGACACAAACCTTCTATTTTTCTTTCAATTGCTTCTTGCTTATTTAAAGAAACCAATATCTCATTTAAAGACATGATTTTATCCTGATCTTCCTGATATCCATATCTTCCCTGGAGAAGCCCTTTTATTTTTCGTCTGATTGCTTCGTGGTCATTACAAGTAACTAATATATCATTTAACGAGCTTATCTCTTCCATAGGATCTTTCTTATAGCCATATGTTCCCCATAGAAGTCCATCTATTTTTCTTCTGATAGCTTTAAGATTTTCTCTTGCAATCAAATCTTCATTAAGACGGTGAGCTTCAGTTAAATCTTTATCATATCCATACTGCCCTTCTAACAAACCTTGTATTTTCCTATTAATAGCTTTTTCATTGTTTCCCTTAACTAATTCTTCATTAAGTTTATTCGCTTGAGACAAATCCTTTTCATAACCATATTGACCTTTTGCAAACCCCACTACTCTTCTTCCAATAGCTGTCTCATTGCCATTCATAGCTAAATTTTCATTAAGTTTTCTTGCTTCAGATGGATCTTTTTCATAACCATATCGGCCTTGCTCAAGTCCATCTAGTTTTCTCTTAAGTGCTTGCTTATCTCGTGCCTCAACTAATTCCTCATTAAATTCTCTTAATTGGCTAAGATTCTTTTCATATCCGTATCGTCCTTGCTCAAGTCCGATTACTTTACGAAGAATAGCCTCCTTATTACCTTGACTAACTAATTCTTCATTATGCTTTTTCTGAACTAAGGGATCTATAGCGCTTCTAATCGGTAAACCTATGTCAAATACTTTATCAGGATCGAGTAGAGTGAATTTATTTAACCCTTCAAGGATATACTGCATTTTAGTCAATGTCAGGCGTGTTCCTTCAGAAAGGTTTTCATTGTTGTCATAACCATGAGTGTGAACACCTAGAAT
>JACVCA010000250.1 GCA_016742295.1 Alphaproteobacteria bacterium
ATACTAGGTCCTTTAGTCGGAGCAATATTATGCTTCTTTAAGAGAGCAGAAATTTCTTTAATATGACGTTCATGATCATTTTTAAAGGTATTAAGTTGTGTTTTATATTCCTGATTTTCAAGGCGATTGATAGCGGCTTCGTAGGCTTCCACCGCATCATAGTCCAATTCTAATAATTCTTTCAGAGCTACCTCAAAATCTTCTTGTGTCCCAACTAAAGTGACCATGTGAAACTCCTTTTTTAGTTACATTTTAAGGATCAATAAGTAAAATAATCTTCTAAATAAAAAGGAAATTAGAAAGGAGATCTCCTTTCTAATTTCCTTTAAATAAACGGGTGAGCTTACCTATTATGATGATTGTCCTCATCACGGTTTCCACCTTTATTTTGTGAAGAAGAACTATGCGAACGTTCCCCACCTTTACGCCCCATCTCAGCCATACCTTCTGGCCCTGCTTGAGAAGCCCGCGCCTCACCGCCTTTCTTGCCCATCTCTACATATCCTTCGTGGCCAAGCTGGTCAGCACGAGCTTCTCCACCTTTACGTCCAATTTCTTGAACTTGTTCCTTAGGCATAGAGGCAAATCCGCGATTGTCAGTTTGTCCTTTATCGTTTGTATCTTTATTTTGATCATGAGGTTGCTTATAAGTAGTCATGATTGTCTCCTTCCAAAAATAATAGAAATTGAAACATGATATAAATACTAGAAAAATAACCATAAAACCATATAATAAGCTTATTAAATAAATATTTTTATAGATAGTTGAAATACACAAATATGTTCTACTCTTGAAATACATAAACAAGCCCTACCATAATTATTTATTATCTTTATTAAGTAGAGAGCCTTTTATATTTTTAATATCATTATTTTTTCTTTGATATTAAATCTATAACTCAGAATAATTTACAGTACAGGCAAGAGGAAGAATAATCCCTAACCCTATTATTTGATTTCTTTCAAACCTAAACGTGCCTGCTCAAGAGTTCAAAAAAATGCCGAAAGACGTTTAATACTCTGTACTGTCCTCAAAGAAAACCCAGAAAACCTCCATTTACTCTCAAAATCTTTCAATTGATACTACATCCTACCTATAGCTCTACATCAAGACTTGGCTCTTCTTCAGTCGATATAGTTCCTGAAGGTGGTAGAGAAGAAGAATCCTCTCCTCGCTTAGGGGCTATCTTGCATGGGGTATGTCCATAAATAGCCACCAAATTTTTATGAGTTACCCAAGCTGTCATATGCCGAAAAAAATTTATAGGATTTGTAGAATAAGGCAGATCAAAGAAGACCAAATTATCCTGTGCATTTTGATCTTCAGCTAGACCAAACTTCTGCGATCTAAAGCGAGTATTTGATCCATCAGCACAAAACGCCCCATGACCAGTTTCACCATGGCTAATAATAACTACAGCGATAAAATCAGCATTCTTGTCTGCAAATCCCTTTGTTTCTTTGCCTAGAACTGAATCTCCCGCTGCAGTTTTAACTTGCAAATTTTGAGCTGTTGCCACCCCTGGCCCTTGTATCTTACAATAAGAATCGCGGAATTTATCATCAAATGTACCTCCATTAAAATCATCTGGTTCCTGTGTAAGGGTAGGCTCTACCGCATAAGTAAAAAAACGTTGATAACCGTCACGTGCAACTGATTCCGGCAAACCAAGTGTACGGAACGGTAAGATGCCTATGGCTTGAATAGGAGCAGAACACCCGCCTTCCCGAGCTACGCCAAATTGAGCTCCCTTCGCAGCAGGGTCAGCAGGACACGGCAAGGGATTGCCAACTAGAAGATAGGCTGCAAGACTATAGAAAATATCTTGTTGATGCTGGCGGGTTAAAGTTCGTTTAGCGGTCACACTTTGTTTGATTAACATTGGCACCATAACGCTTGCGAGGGTTCCCATAATAACCAAAACAATAGACATTTCAAGCAATGAAAACCCGGCTTTATTTGCTAGACCTGCTCGATAAAATTTTCTTAAAACTGAAAGTATATAACGCATGCAGGCTTTTTATTTTTGAGGTTATAACGTCCTTCAATCAGGCATTGTCCCTCTCTCCCTTTCCCATCAAACACACGTATTCGACCACTTTGGGGATCGCCATTGTCAGCCTTCTTATCAAGATTCATGGCTTGGAGCGGTGTCAATAAAGCTCCATTGCCCTGGGTACCGTTGGCACTCCCTAATACAAACCAATTTCCGCACATATCCGGGTAAGGGTGTGACGTTACAGTAATCCCCCCACCAATGT
>JACVCA010000251.1 GCA_016742295.1 Alphaproteobacteria bacterium
TATTTTTTACCCCAATAGTTAAAAGACCCTTAAGGGTTTATTTAAATCTTTTTTCATTCTCTTCATCCCGCCCTCCAAGATAACAAAAAGAAGCTAAAAAAAAAGGACCCGCCGTAGTGCGAAAAAACATTAAAGCACAGGGCTATTTGGAATCTCTTTGCTGTGTCTTAATCATCATTTGCTTTATAAAAGTCAAGTTGTGAACATTCATTTACAAAATTAGTATGAATTAAATTATATATTTCTGGATTTTTAAGAGCAAACATCAATGCTGCTCCAGTCACAACATTATCGGGCACAGTATCCGTTGATAATTCTGGCATTGAAGCCTCCATCGTTCCATCTTCTCTTAGAATAATAGCCACATCCAGGGGGCCAAGATTCAGAGCTTTGCGAGGAGTGAGAGTCATATATCAATCCTTTTTATTAAAATCGTCTTTCATCAGTTTATTTTTATACGTCTCGACCTAAAAGGACCATTAGTTCTCGCCATTCTCGCAAACTCAAACCACTTTCCGATTGCTCCACAGATTTACCTGACAAAAGAGATTTTATAACCGCAAGTGCAGGCTGAGACATATGGGCACCATTTAAACGATATTTTAAGAAAGCTTCATAGGCGAAAGGCACCCAACGCTTTACTATCTTAAGTATTGCTTCTGCATAGACACGGATTTCATATTGAGCATGCCCATCCGCCCTTAAACTTAAGAAGTGAAAGAGATTATGAAGATCAATCTTCCAATACCATTCCGTATAATAATTAAGAGTTAGATTCATCCGTGCAAGTTCACGTGCCAAAGCTGGTCGATTGGGATCAATTACCTGGCCTTCACCATCTTCATTCAACAGCTCTTGATAGTGTTGGTAAGTTTGCTCAGCATCAGACTTTAAAAGCTCAAGGACATAATGAGCCTCCTCTGCACTTAGCACATCCTCACGTCCCTGCCGATTTGAAGAAGATTGCTTAGCTAAATGCTCAGGCTTGGGAAGATAAAATTCGCTGCCTAAGATTGAGTAACGTGCTGAATATTCATTGATATTCGCAGTTCTGTGCCTCAACCATTGACGGGAAACAAAAAGAGGAAGCTTAATATGAAACTTGATCTCGCACATTTCAAAAGGGGTTGTATGACGATGTCGCATTAAATAATTGATGAGTCCTTGATCTTCATTAACCTTCTTAGTGCCGTGACCATAAGAAACTCGTGCAGCTTGGACAATTGCAGAGTCATCTCCCATATAATCAATGACACGCACAAAGCCGTGGTCGAGGACCTGAACAGGTTCATATAAAATTTCTTCAAGCGCCTGCACAGTTGCACGTTTGGTTGTTGAAACTGATTTACTCTGTCCAACAATTTCAGAGTGTTGTCTCTCATTCAGAGCCATAGCAAACCTTTTTAGTAATCTCTTCTTTCCATCAATAAAACACAGGCTTGCATGTCTGCCAATAGATTTTATGGGTCGAATTGAAAGTCAATTTCTAAATCCTAGGCGACAGCAACCTCAAGCAATCTCAACTCTGGATAAAGCTAAGTAACAAAATAAAAAAACTTCCACTTTCCAATTAAAAAGATTATAATAAGGATGTTAGGCAACTAACTATGGCAATAAACGTTATATGAAATAAACGTTACGGACCCGGGGGCGGTACCCGGCGCCTCCACCATGCTTGCAAACTTTCATGTAGGCTGGCTTGGTGGGGGCGACACAGGATCGACGTGCGTGGTAAAGATATGATTTTTGCTCGGTATTGTACCACCGTTATCGGGCTATTTTGTAAATGCAAAAGCAAATACAGCAAATGACAACTATAAGGTTGTTACAACTCTTATGAACGATAACATGGTAGCGCAAGCTGCTTAATTGTTCTTAAGAGAAAGCGGTTTGGGGGGCACCGGGCAACAGAAGCCCTCCACTTTATATCGCATTGGATTATTAGGACTTTAAGACTTTGGATACATTAAATTATGACCAGCTGATCCAAGAAGCGCTACGCGGTGTTGTACGCAAATCTCTTGAAGCAGTTGTAAAAAAAGGTCTGCCTGGCACCCACCATTTTTACATAAGCTTTCGTACCGATCGTAAAGACGTAAAAATGCCTGAACACTTGCGTGAAAAACACCCCAACGAAGTCACTATCGTCCTTCAGCATCAATTTTGGGACTTGGAAGTCGATGCAAAAGGCTTTGGTGTATCTCTCAGCTTTAATGGGGCACAAGAAAGGCTCTACGTACCCTATTC
>JACVCA010000252.1 GCA_016742295.1 Alphaproteobacteria bacterium
GAAGAAAGGGGGAGGAGAGAGAAAAAAAGGGAGAGAGAAAAGAAGAAGAAAGAGAAGAAAGAGAAGAAAGAGAAGGGAAAAAAGCAGAAACGAAAAGAAAGGAAAACAAGGGCAAAAAAATTTGTTGCCTATGCAGCCCGGTGACGTTGCTGAAACATTTGCCGATATCACCGAATCAACCCGCGATTTCAATTTTATGCCAAAAATTAAAATTGCAGAAGGAATTCCCTTATTTATCGATTGGTTTAAAGAATTCCATCAGGAATTTGAAACAGCTGTATAAAATGCTCTATCACAACTTGCAAATATGCTCTTGAAACTGCAATTAGGGTATATGGTTGTAGAGTTGTTCAATAAGGAATTGTGTGCTTGCATTAGATCAAGGTAAATGTCAACGTACCTCAACTTGAGCCTAGCAAGAATCAGCTCACCGGAGAAAGAGCATTAAGAATTGATCAGACGTTAGAGCTCAGTACACCGCTCCACATCTTTGTTAAAAACATTTTAAATCAATCCCTTTTAGGAGATTATTATCTTATAAAGGCCCCCTTACCTCAAGATTATCTAAATTACGTTGAGCCGAAGTCTTGGAAGACGGGATTTGTCATCCTCATCGTCGTTTCGCTCAACAATTATATTCACTGATTATCTTTTACAAAAGTTGCCCTAGGAAGTTGAGGGCTATTACTGCGTCTTATCGTCACCCCTAAAGTAAGTGGAGTTCTTTCATTGGGCCCCTCAACGTTACTGCTGATGGAAGTTTTGACCAATGCGATGAATAATGAAAAAAGGGGATCTTTTTAATTACTTAAATAAAATACTTAATTATTTTTATTCTGATTGGTTACTTTGCTTTCCTATCTTTTTAACCTCTAAAATAAATTTCATCGAGAAATCCTGTTATCTCTCTCTTGTCACGTGCGCGTTTTCTACATGAAAAAATTGGGCACGATCTCCAAAATCTTTAAAGATTTGTTGGTCAGTTCCTGTCATCCAAGCTTGAATCCCCAGTTGAGTAATTTCGTCATAAAGTGCATGGCGTCTGTATTGATCGAGGTGAGCCACTACTTCATCAAGCAATAAAATTGTGACACCTTCTCCTTGAGTTGCTTGAATTCTCGCAGCTGCCATCACTAGTGTAATTAACAATGCTTTTTGTTCACCTGTTGAGCATTGGCCAGCAGGCATATTTGTGTCAGCAAATCTGACTTCAAGATCGGTACGATGGGGTCCTTGAGAGGCTCTTCCCCTCATCGCATCTTTACGTCTTTGAGTTTTCAAGATTTCAAGAAACTTTTCTTCCCCTTCTAAAGCAGATCCTGCCTGCAGCCAATCATCAACATCTCCATTTAACTTAAGATACGCGCGGGGGAATATTCCCTGGCTCCTGTCTATAGCCTCGCGCAACACAGCTAAAAACTGAGCTCGTGCAGCTGCAATTGCTATTCCTTCAGTAACCATCCTCGTTTCAAGAACAGAAAGCCATTGCGGATCATAAGAGGAATTTCTTAAAAGGTGCCCTCTTTCTCTCATGGCGTGCTCGTAACGGACGACACGCCCTACATGCAGCGGATCCATACTAAAGACTAATCGATCAAGAAATTTACGACGTACTGAAGCAGCGTCAAGAAAGAGTCGATCCATTTGGGGAATCAGCCAAATCACCTTGATATAAGCACTTAATGCAGCTTGCCCTCGCAGCGCTTGTGCATTAACCCGCATCATTCGCTTCTCTTGCCCTAATTTTAAAGCGTCCAGATCCAAGCCTGTCCCAATATCAAGGGGCCCATACAAAGTTGCCAATTGCAAAGAAACAGCCCAAGCTTCCCCTTCTTGCCCCTGCTGCACAATCTCCGAAAGCTTAGCGCGCCTGAATCCACGACCAGGCGAAAAGAAAGACAAAGCTTCAAGAATATTAGTTTTACCTGCCCCATTGGGTCCAGTAAGAACAACGGAACGGGTATCGCATATAAAGCGTAAATCATTATAACAACGGTATAAACTAAGATTTAAACGCGTAACGCCTGTGAGCTGCAGGTTTTTAACCAAAGAAATAGCAGCTTGATCTTTCTGAGGTAACAACCTTACTTACACCCGCATCGGCATTAAGACGTAAAGCGAGCTCCCATCATTGGTTGGACGAATCAAAATTGGCGACGTGCCATTAGCAAACCAGAACTGAGCTTCTTCCGTATCAATTTGATTAGCTATATCGAGGAGATAACGAGCATTAAAGCCAATAT
>JACVCA010000253.1 GCA_016742295.1 Alphaproteobacteria bacterium
TAATGAGATTGTTTGGCATTATAGCAGTTATCAGTTGCTTGTCTTCCTTTCAATTGGCTACTGCTTCTGAAATTATGGATGATACCTTAGATGAGACATCAAAAGGGGGCTTGAGGAAAAGAATACCTTCTCCCCAGAAGCAAGGATATGTAAAGCTCGAGCTCGAAGCCCCCAAGGATGATAAACCTTGGTATCAAGATATCGGGGAAGATTTCTTTAAATGGGCGATTAGCAAGAACAAATCACTTAACATTGCTTATATTGTTAGAGAGCTACGCGATGTACTTAAGGATGATAAAGATGACAACGAAGCATTTCGAATTTATGCTGAATCCCACTTCAGTATTACTGATAAAAAGCATCTTGAGTATTTGCGTTTTCTTTGTGAGATAGAAAAAGGAAAAGAGAAAGAAATTTCTGGTTGGTCATTTAGCTAGATCAAACTCTCCTTTTCTTTTATAAGACTTTACTTCTAATATATTTAATGACCTATACAGTACAATGATACATATAAAGCTTAACCTACGGGTAATAGCAGGAACATACAGGTAAGTTTGTAAAACATTTATTGTTCTGCGACGAGATAATTTTACTAAAAAAAGATGAAACGTGTGAAAAAATTACTTGCATTTTCAAATAATAAATTATATATACTAGTTGTTAATTAGTTGTTTTATTTGAAAGGTAGTACTAATGTTACTTAAGAAATTTCTTCTTTTATCAACCATAGTTAGTTATCCAACAATCCAATTTTCCTTATGCAACGCGACTTCGCCATTGTCTGATACAGAAGAGCAACAGGCTATTATGCTCAGCAGTCATCAAACTTATGATACGATAGATAGTTTGGATAATACTTCATCTAGTGGTTCACTTGATGCGACCTCCTCTCCTTCACATCCTATCCAAAAGGTTTCTACCTTTAAACCTTTTATTGTTGATTACAAAGAATTTAATAAAGCTTTGCTTGCTCTTGCATTTCTACCAGCCGTAGATGCAAGTGCAGAAGACACCACAACCAATTTTTATGGAGCTATATTACCTACAGTTGCAGGAGGGTTTATTTGTTCAGCATTACTTGCTCCTATTTTAAAAGATGGGATTTATAAAGGTTACCAAAGTTTTGCTTCATCACGATTTGATAAACTTACTGAATGGTTAGATACAACAATCGTTACCAGATGGCCGCATGAGTCTTTAAGATGGGGATACTTTGCTATTCTTAGAGGAAATAGAGAAATTGGAGATCTTCCTATTCGTGGAAACGATACAAAAAACATATGGCGTTCTTTTTATGAGTGGACAACCTCACAGCCTTATACTGTTGAATTAAGGCATGCTGTAAGATTAAAGAACTTCACACCTTATATAGTAAAAACAGTAAAAGCTCTAGATAGAGAGTTTGAGAAAACAGATAGTTGGGAAAGAACAGAGCTCAGAGAAGAAAACACAAGCTTATTTCGAGGGTTCTCTTATCAAAATGGTATTCTTACACTTCATATTAGAGGTGGCTCACCTAATGAATCATTTGAAGAGATGGTCTCGGCAGATCAGGCTGAAGAGAGCATTAATTCAGAAGATCGATACAAAACATGGGTAAAGTTTTTTAAACCCTTTAAGGATAATAACATTGAGGCCCTACCTTTAAGTACACAGGCTTTACTTGAAAGATTTGTTCTAAACGATAATAGCGATGAAAATAAGGTTGAGATGACTTTAACCAATTTTGATAATACGCTTTATTTTGATTATAGAAGAGGATTGATTATTGCCTTGCAAAAGAACTCTTGCCCTTTGCCTGAAAAAGAAGAAAATTCTCTTTCAAAGAAAAAAAGTAAAAAGAAACAAAAAAAATTGAAACAAAATAAGAAAAGCAAAGATAAAGAAATTGATTCTTCTAATGATTCATCAGGTTCAGAGAAAAAAAGTAAGAAGAGAAATAAAAAAGACCACTTCCATACGAATGTTACAGCAGTAAGTGTTTCTAATACTCCAGCAGGGACAGTGGAGAGTGTATAAGGAAATTTGACAAATTTAAAGGATTTATTTAAGGTATCATAACATAATAGCTCGAAGAGGTGCATAATGAGATTGTTTGGCATTATAGCAGTTATCAGTTGCTTGTCTTCCTTTCAATTGGCTACTGCTTCTGAAATTATGGATGATACCTTAGATGAGACATCAAAAGGGGGCTTGAGGAAAAGAATACC
>JACVCA010000254.1 GCA_016742295.1 Alphaproteobacteria bacterium
CTTTTACCCCCTCCTCTTAGCAAATATTTTGAACAGCTTGAACGTTGGGGGATGTTCATTTTAATTGGTCTATTGCTTATTATTCCAATGATTGCAAATCAGGGTAACATTGACTTCAATCCGCTTTCTTCACTGATCAGGCAAATTACTAAAGTTATTACAGAAGGCTTTTTGAAGATTGTTGACCTATAAATAATAAGTACTTATAAATAATAAACACTCAGCAAAATATTGGGCTGAGCTCTTATTTTTTTAATGTTATAAAATTGATACTATTATAAAAACACTACACACAATAAATTTAAGGAAAAATTATGAAATCAAAAATTATAATAAATGTAAGCCTTGCCGCACTTTGCTTGTCTTTAAATGCAAATGCAGCTGGGTTTTATGTTGGTGCTGAAATCGGTGGCCAACAGCACGGACAAAAGTTTGAGTTTATTTCAGATGTTAAAACTGCAGTCCCTAATGTAGATAAACTTCACTTGCAGAAATCTAGCTTTAAAGGTGGTGCCCTTATAGGTTGGGGGATAAATTACCACAACTTTTACGGTGGTCTTGAGGCCGACTTTTTAGCTGGGCGCGTAAATTCACAGATCAGCCACACTAATGGCGACACGAACATTAAAATGAAAAGCAATGCTTCTGGAGGTATTGCTGCGCGAGTTGGACGCTGTATAAATTCAACCCTTCTCTATATTAGGCTAGGGGCTGAGTTTCGTCAATTTAAATATGAAGTTGATGCTAATGGTCTTATCGATGGTCCTAATGCTATCAAAGGAAAAAAAACAAAATCAGTCGCTTTTGCGCCTGGTATAGGAGTTGAAGTACCCTTTAGTGCACACTGGGCAGGTCGCTTGGATGTACGCCATGCTTTATTCAATAAGAAGTCTATTCATCGTAATAACGGAGCTTCTTTCCTAAGGCAAAAAGACATGAAGATCACGACTGCTTTAGTAGGAATAACATACAATTTCAAAAGCCACGCCGCTAAAAACTAAAGGGTACGATCATGAAACTTTCTAAATTTATTTTAGTAAGCTTAGGATCATGCAGTATCTTAAGTTTTCTACCTATCACAACCTCAAAAGTATGGGCTTCTGCCGCTCAATGCAAATCAAGATGCGGTCCTAGTTCCAGAGCTTTATATCTTGATTGGTGTATTACCAATTGTGATCCTGCAGTTCTTCGGGCGAAGGGTGTTACTGAGGACCTCATCAAACAAATAGAACCATTGCAACAACAAGCTGTTGTAGAAAAAGCTGCTGCTAATGGTCTTCCCCCTGCTCCTCCAGCTCCTCCGCTTCCTGGTGGCCAACAAATACAGCCTCCAGCCCAAGGGGTGGGGGCCCCAGCTGTTGCTGCTCCCCGTGCTACTGAGGATTTGATTGCACCTGTAGAAGCATTGCTATTACCTATGGTAGCTCCTCTTAATCGTATTCCACTAGGTCAGAGGGGTTTTCGGGATCTCTGCCTTGATGAACTTTACGAAAATGGTACGAATGTTAATGCGGTTAATGGTGCTGCAGCTGGTCCTTTGACCCAGGCAGAGTTAAACAACCTGAAAGCAGCGTTAGCACAACGTATACAAGGCTTAGAGAGAGCATTTACTGCAATGTTCGCCACGTTTACGGTTGATAATCAAGCTAGACCACCAGCTGTTCAGCCCCTAGGTCTTATTATAAAGCGTATGACTCAAGGCCATGAAGGATTTGAAGAATTTTTTAATCAATGGCTTGGTCAAGAAGTCCAAGCTGATGGGCAGGCAATTCCAGGACCTGTAAGGAACTATATTCTCGGGCCTCGTGCGGTTGGTGGAGGGTTAGGTCTTGTAAATCTCCAACCTGTTGATGGTGGAAACCCTGCTCTCGTACCTGGGGGACCCTTAACTCCATATGAAGTTGCTCGGTTGATTGACATGTTTGCTAATGATGCTCAAGAATAAGTAGTGTTATCTTAATAAAAAATAGCCTCTCTTATGAGAGGCTATTTTTTTGTCAATATATTAATTCTTTTAAAGATTAGAGATTTGTATTGGCTACACATTTTTCAAAGTTCTATGCCGTTCACGTAACCCTTCAGGATCTTGATGAATTAAAACTTCTGCATTGGAGAATTTAGCGAGTATAATTTGTTCTACTTTTTCTGCCATGACGTGATCCTACACAAGCCGAAGGCTGCCGTCAAATTCAAGATTGGTTTGCATAAA
>JACVCA010000255.1 GCA_016742295.1 Alphaproteobacteria bacterium
TCGCGTATGTCCGTTTTTAACATAGTTCGTAGAATGACATTTCTTGCAGGTTTGTTGGGGCATAGGGCTTCTCTCCTTTGTTTTTCTAGGAGTTTAACACTCTATCATCCTTTTGTTAAGTGTCCCAGAAATTCTTGTTATGGTCAGGGTTAAGCCAATAATGAATCTGCTGTAATACAACTGCCTCATTAAGCCCTATGCGCGTTGCCAGAGAAGGAAGGATTTGTAAGGGACTCTCATTGATCAAAAGCTTAGACATGCCTCTCTCCTAAAGGCAGATTAGAAATTTCCTGGAGCCTTTGAGAATTAAGCTCAACACTTAAAGCATTAAGATATTTACCCATAGCCATTTCCAGGGTCTTGAAGATGCGTTTGATGAGCCCCTGCTCTTCTAACCGCACGACAGCTAATGGCTACAGCTTTTGAGATTCCATATAGGATTGCAAACTCCAGGTAGCTTTTCTGCAAGAGCTGATAAGGTTCACGAGGATGTAGAATGTATTTATGAGTTAGATCATCAAGAGTAGTTTTTGGATAATACCAGTGTACAATATCAGCTAAAATTAGAATAGCTACTGTATCAGGTGCATCGCTTGGTAAGTGCAAATGATGAAACCATGCCACTGGAATAATGGGATCTTTGTAATACACGTGATCTAAAGCTAGAGGAAATGAAGGGGAGATCATGAGGAAGTTTTCTCTCCTGAAAAAGGAGTTAAAATACAAAATAATAAGGATGAAAAGCAAAATAGTGAAATAAATGTTGGCTGTTGATTAGACTCACACCAATGAGTTATATATTTAGGCATAGAAATACTCCTTATAAAATGAAAAAGCCGCAAAAACTGAAGTTTAAGCGGCCGCTAGACCATAATATGAAGGAAGTATATTTAAAGCATGAGAGAGTGTTCTCAAGCTTCTTTGTTCATTGGCGCAGTATGGATAACTAGCAAAATAATCCCCGTGGCCTGCTCTTTTTGAAAGTAGCATTTCCTTAATCATAAAAGATATGCAAAAAAGTTTGTGGATTGTTTGCGTCGTATAACGTATTTTGGCGTGAGTCATGGCTTGATCAACTCCGGTTATGACTTGATTGAGTTATGATTAGTGGCGTGCAAGTTCTCGACAAACTTGTACGTCACGCTTATGATAGGAGGGATTTCACCTACTGTCAAGGCAACCTTTAACATGTTTCTTTATATATTAAGATATTGTTTTGCACACTAAAATTAATTCTTTCTCTACTTTAATAACCTCAAGTTTAGTAAAGATGCATCATTATTATAATTACAACAAATGTTAATTATTAGGTCTAACTATCGTTAAAATGGATAGCTTAAAGTCTAAAAATACATTTTTTATACTAAAATTTTAGGCAATATAAATTGATATTAAGGTTTCGTATTTTTAAATACTAATCAGAAGGTACTCCCTTAAAGCATCTTATTTCTTTTTATTAACTATTAGATAATGACAAATTAAAATTCAAAAAACAAAGGACTTAACGAAAGATGCAGATAAATCCAAATCTCTTTTTTATTCTTAAAGAAGGCAACATTGTTGCGTGGGATTATAAAAATCACCAACAGTTTGTTCTCACGCCTCTCTATTTTGAAAGATTATTGTTGTGGTCTCAAACTCAAGATCATTTAATGACAGCGATTGATGAAGAGTTAATCTCAGGGCAGCTTCTTATTAATTCATCTATTCCTGTTGAATGCTGGGGTTGGGACGTGCTTGCTCAAATCTACCATATTGGTACTAAAGATATCGGAGGACACCTAGCTTCACTGGATCCCAAACAGTGGACCAAGCAATATTTAGATCACTGTAACAAAATGTCCAAGGAAACAGTTGACCTCTTTACATATAAAGAAGGTCCAATGATAACTCTGCCCTCACCCAATTTTGATCTTTTTAATAATAAAACTTTTTTAGAAGCTCTACAAAACCGCAAGACCTGCCGGTCATTTAATGGTAAATCAATTAACTTAGATACCTTAAGCACTCTACTTTTTACAAGTCTAGGCCCCCTTCATGGGGATTGGACAGATTTAAAAGATCATCAATTATCCGAATTGGGGATTCGTAAAGCTTTTCCTTCGGGGGGAGGGCTTCATCCAGAAGAAGGATATATTGTAGCGCTTGCTGTAGAAGGTTTGGAGAAAGGTGTCTACCACTATAGATTTCACGAGCACAAACTC
>JACVCA010000256.1 GCA_016742295.1 Alphaproteobacteria bacterium
GTACCAATCGTCCTTATCGCTGTAAAATCCGTCCTCCTAGTTATCCTGCTCTCCAAGCCACTGAATTTATGGCAAAAGGCCATATGCTGGCTGATGTAGTAGCGATTCTAGGCTCTATGGATATTGTATTCGGAGAAATCGACCGATGAGTGTGAAGAACGAAATTTTTACGTTTTCACCAGAAAATCTTTCTAAAATAAAAGAAATTATCGCTAATTTTCCAAAAGGCTGCCAAGCGAGTGCCGTTTTACCTCTCTTGGATTTAGCGCAACGTCAATGCGGCGGGTGGTTAAAACAGGGAACCATTGAATGTGTTGCTAGCATGCTTGAAATGCCTGAAATGAAAGTCTTGGAAGTTGCCTCATTTTATTCAATGTTCAACTTGCAACCGGTTGGCGAGCATCATGTCCAAGTGTGTACAACAACACCTTGCTGGCTCAGAGGAAGCGACGAGATTTTACAATCATGTAAGCAAATACTGGGGATTGAGACTGGGCAGGTGACTAAAGATGGAAAATTTAGCCTGGTTGAAGTTGAGTGTCTCGGGGCCTGTGTGAAGGCGCCTATGGTACAAATTAATGATGATTATTATGAAGACTTAACCCCTGAATCAATGGCTAAGTTGCTTGCTGAATTAGGTAAACAGGTGAAAGAGACTTGAGAAAGTAAACCCTCCTTTCGCACCTCTGTGAAAACGGGAACTGTACGGAGTTACCTCATGAAATAACAGCATCGCAATTAAGATAATGTTCCCTATTCTTGTCATGCTAGGGCTAGAAAAGGCTTGTTTTTCGCAAAAAAACAAAGACTTTTGTTGACCCGAGTATCTAAAATCATTATTCTTTTCACGTGACTTACTTTGTTTACATGATGACTAATAAACCTCATGGGCTGCTTTATACAGGGATAACTAATGAGCTTGTGCGCCGCGTTTATGAACATAAAGAGGGAATGGTTGAAGGCTTTACAAAAAAATACCGCCTAAAAATGCTTGTTTATTATGAATATACAGACGATGTGAGAACAGCTATTCAACGGGAAAAGAACTTGAAACATTGGATTCATGAATGGAAAGTAGCATTGATCCGAAACATGAACCCTGAATGGAGGGATTTGTATGAGGATTTAATTTAAATGCTATAATTTAGATACTCGGGTCAACAAAAGTCTTGTTTTTCGCAGAAAAACAAGACTTTTCTAGCCCTAGTATGACAAGAAGGGAGCACCCAAATTTTCATGAAGGGCTCCTGGTGACTGTACTCGAAAAAGTTTATGAGGTATAAAAAACAAACTCAAAGACGATAGGACTTTAATAGCGGTGCTCAAAGATCAAGATCGCATTTTCAAAAACCTTCATGGCACACAAGATTGGGGGCTAAAAGGGGCTTACGAGCGTGGTGATTGGCAAGATACCAAAAATCTGCTTTTAAAAGGTCGTGAATGGGTGATTGCTGAAATTATAGCATCCGGATTGCGAGGACGGGGCGGAGCAGGTTTTCCTACCGGCCGTAAGTGGTCATTTATGCCTCAATCTCAAGATCTTCCACATTATCTTGTGATCAATGCTGATGAAAGCGAGCCTGGAACCTGTAAAGACCGCGATATTTTACGTCATGAGCCTCATAAGCTTATTGAAGGGGCTCTCTTTGCTGGTTTTGCAATTCAGGCGCATACAGGCTATATTTATATTCGCGGTGAGTATTATCGCGAAGCAGAGTATCTCCAAAAGGCAATCACAGAAGCCTATCAAGCAGGTTTGGTAGGTAAGAATGCAGCAGGTTCAGGATGGGATTTTGATCTTGTTCTTTATCGGGGTGCAGGGGCCTATATAGGAGGTGAAGAATCGGCGATGCTTGAGAGCCTTGAAGGCAAAAAATGCATGCCACGTCTTAAACCTCCTTTTCCGACTAATTACGGGCTTTATGGCTGCCCGACCGCTATCAATAATGTTGAATCTTTAGCAGTTGTACCAACTATTTTACGCCGTGGCGCTAAATGGTTTTCAAATCTTGGATGCTCAGGTAGTTCAGGAACAAAGATTTTCTCAATATCAGGGCACGTTAATCGCCCTTGTAATGTTGAAGAAGAGATGGGAATTTCGTTGCGTGAATTGATTGATACCCATGCTGGGGGCGTACGCGGTGGGTGGGATAATCTTTTAGCGGTGATCCCGGGGGGTGCTTCAGTG
>JACVCA010000257.1 GCA_016742295.1 Alphaproteobacteria bacterium
AAGAGATAGACCTTGGGGTTTCCGGCAAATCGGCTCGCTTTTTTCATTGGTATAAGCCTGCTATTGGGAACAACCGGGGCGACGGGTGGCGGAGCACCGTTTGCAGTGCTTGTTTCTTATCTGAATTGGCGTAATGCAACCCTAATTTTAGGAGCAATAGGGCTGCTGATTGCCCTCATTGTTTGGGCTATTACGCGTGAACCGCGTATTGAACCTAAGTCATCGAGGAATTTAGTTAACCCAAAGGCAGAAGTTCAAATTTCGGTCTTGAGGTCTATGGTAACTATTTTAAGAAATTCTCAGACGTATGTATTTGGACTTTATGGAGGGCTTATGTATGTCCCTCTTTCAGGGTTTGCTGATTTATGGGGGGTTCCTTATATCTCTACACTATACGAGGTTGATCGTATGGCAGCTGCGGGTTCAGTTTCCTTATTCTATGTAGGCGTGGGTGCTGGGTCACCGTTGGTTTGCTGGCTGAGCGACCGTCTAGAAAGCCATAAAAATATTATGATTTGGGGTGGGGTCTTCCTAGTATTTATTTTTGCCTCAATCATTTATGTACCTCGTATTCCTTTTGTATTTACATATGTTTTATTCTTTTTAGGAGGGGTGTTTGCAAGCTGCCAATTTTTAGCTTTTGCTAGCGTCTGTGAAATTAACAGCAACAAAGCAAGCGCAACGGCGAGCGGAATTCATAATATGATGTGCATGGTCAGTGGTATCATCTTCCAGCCCGTGATTGGTAAATTACTTGAGCTGCATTGGAAAGGGGAAATCCAGAAAAGTGGAGGACCTTTATATACCCATGCTGACTATATTTTTGCCTTAAGTATCATTCCTGTTTGTGTGGTAATAGCAACGGTGTTAGGCTTTTGGATGAAGGAAACCTACAGAAAATAAAAAAGCTTATATTTAATTAAGAAAAACCAGTTCTTTCATATTCCCTCTGCTTAAAGAGGGAAGATATAAAATACAGCAAAGTAGCTTCTTTGCCTGGATCGAAAAGAAAATAAGAGTTTATGTTAAAGGTGAGAAACTTTAGGAACGGATAAAAGGTATTTTTATAAGCCCCGAAGAAGCAAAGAAGTTTTCTTGACAGGCCCTGATTTTAAAGCGAAAAGAATACTACATTATCATTAATCTATAATTTTTATGACTGAAATTATTCCCTATCCTTCACCCAACTATGCTGAGCGTTTACCTGGCTCATCTATCAAATATCTTATTCTGCATTACACTGCATGTAATCTTGAAATGTCATTAAAAATTTTGACAGATAATAATTCCAGCAATCCCGTGAGCGCACATTATGTGATCGATGAAGCAGGTTGTATCTATCAATTGGTAGATGAAGTTTATCAAGCATGGCACGCAGGGGTAAGTTTTTGGAAAAATCGTGAAAAGCTTAATACCTGGTCAATTGGCATTGAATTGGTCAACCCCGGACATGGGCCTAATTGCAGTCCATTTCCTAGCCTACAAATGGAAAGTCTACTTGGGCTTTCAAAGAAAATTACAGCTCGTCATCAGATTCCCGCTTATCATGTGTTGGGGCACTCAGATATTGCACCTGGTCGCAAGATTGATCCAGGAGAGCATTTTGATTGGGCGTGGCTTGCACAAAATGGCATAGGAGTCTATCCTCCTTTGAAGGTAGATGTTGAGGCAGAGGTACCTGATGTGATGACAATTCAAGTGCTTTTGCAAGATATTGGGTATCGAATACCTCTTTCAGGCATTTTAGATTCCTATACAATTAACGTCATTAAAGCATTTCAGATGCATTTTATGCCTGACTCTGTTGACGGTCGGCTTACTAAAGCTCTCGGGAGCCGTCTCAATCAAGTTAAGCAAGCATACACTTTATAGTAGTATATGTTCATATTTATTCCTCATCACTTGAATTGTCTTTTACTTAATCAATGTATTCCTCTCGCTCTAAATGTCCTATAAAAAATTCAGCCTATAAAGCTGTTTATAGTCTTAATTATTTTTTCTTTTTGGAAAAAGACGTATAGTCTCTTTCCCTTCAATTAACAAGCCATGCTTCAGGCGTAACTCTTTATTTTCATTAACGTGATGTTTGCTTTGTTGTTCGATATTTTGAATTGTACTTTGTATTTCTGCTATATCTTCTTTAGGGTGGGCATCTGGTACAGTATGTAAATTTGGATAAGGCTCGCTT
>JACVCA010000258.1 GCA_016742295.1 Alphaproteobacteria bacterium
CCAATGTTCCATCCCCTTGTGTTTAGTACCATTGATAATCGCCTCATAAATCGGGTCTGAGATAGATCCAGCACCAAATGTGTGACGATAGTGGCGTCGAAAATGATCTATGACTTGGGGGGTAAGAATAATTTCTCCCATCGATTGTAGCTTAAAGTCAGTTACGGAATCAATGGTACGTTGGGATAAAGGGTCAAACACTTTAATAGACTCAATAACATCTCCAAAAAGATCAAGCCGCAAAGGGAATTCTTCTCCTCCCGGGTAAATATCAATAATTCCACCTCGAATGGAATATTCACCAGCTTCACGAACTGTATCAATGCGTACATAGCCATTGGTAGATAAAAACTTCTTGAAATGAGTTAGTTCAAGTATGTCCCCAGTTTTAAAATTTAAAGAAAGATTAGCAGTTATAGTACGAGGAGGAATCCGCTGTAATAAACTTGTGACACTTGTGATGATACAGCTTTTCTTCGCTGTCCAGGAAGGGCTTGCAAGTTTCTCCAAGGTATTCATTCGTTGAGTAATAATATCAGCTTGAGGAGAGACGCGATCATAAGGTAAGCAATCCCAAGCCGGAAATGTAAGAATTTCTACTTCAGGTAAAACAAATTGGAGCATGTTAGCAATTTCAGAGATACGGGCTTCGTCACGTGCGATATGCAATAAAGGTTTTTCAGGAGATAGATTTAATAAATCTGCTATTGCAAAAACGTCTAGCCCTTCAGGAGCACCATTTACAATAATACGAGAATTAAGAGAGGGATAGGAAGTTAAAAAAGCCATTGCTACGTACCATTAACATTGAAAGAAAAAAATTATTTTTTCGGTTTAATCACTTTGGAGGTTTTCTTAAGTACGCGTGCTTCTTCAATCAACATAATGGGAATGTGGTTGCGAATAGGATATGCGAGATTTGCAGCTTCACTAATTAATTCTTGAGCCTCATGATCGTAAATAAGCTCCTTTTTTGTTTTAGGACATACGAGAATTTCAAGTAATTTTGGATCTAACTGCTTTATTTCATCAGACAAAGTTTTCTACCTTCAATATAATTTCAATTAATTTATTTGCGAGAGATGATTTAAAGTCAAGCCTCTCTCAATGCAAAGAATTTATTTCAATTCAAACTACTTCTGAATTTGTTACTAGCTCAATAACTTCAGCTTTACATACCCCATCAAAAAAAACCACTTCAATAGGCATGCCTTGATGAGTTTGAGCAGCTTGGGTAATAGGTTTGGTTTGTCTATCTCTGATCATTGTAAAGCCACGCTTTAAGACATTGTGATACGAATAACTCTTCAGCTGCAAAGCTTGCGTATCAATCTTAATTTCAATAGTTTCCAGTTGACGTGTGATAGCAATTTTGAGTCGTTCAACTAGGCTTTGTATTTGCAAATGTGTATATGTAATTAATTCGCGAGGATGACGAAGTCGAGCAGAAAGCTGAATGAGCCGCTCACTATGAAAAAGCATAAGACGCATAAACATCTTACTAAAACGTTCTTCCCAATCATCAAAACGCTGTGTCTTTTCATCCACTAACCGACGAAAGGCTGCTATATGCCTGTTAGTGAGGACTTCACCATAAATTAAAAGCTCGCTACGCACGGGCACAGCCATTTCAGCTGCTGCTGTAGGAGTTGGAGCGCGATGATCTGCAGCTTCGTCAACGAGAGTATGGTCTGTTTCATGGCCGATTGCAGAAATAAGCGGTATTTGACTTGCCGCTGCTGCACGAACAACAGATTCTATATTGAAGGTCCATAAGTCTTCAAGGCTTCCTCCGCCTCTTGCTAGAATCAAAACATCAGGGCGCGCAATTGAATCATTTGCATTTAAGGCATTAAAACCTTCAATAGCTTTAATAATTTGTTGGGCAGCTCCTTCCCCTTGAACAGCAACGGGCCATAATAAAACCCGACGCGGACAACGGTCTTCAATACGATGAAGAATATCTTGTATTACGGCTCCTGTGGGTGAGGTAATAATGCCAATAACTTCAGGTAAATAAGGCAAAGGCTTCTTGCGGTCTGGTGAAAACAGACCTTCTTCAGCCAGACGCTTTTTAAGATCTTCAAGTTGTTTTAAAAGGGCACCTTCACCTGCCAATTCAAAATGTTCAACTTGAATCTGATAGTTCGAACGCGGAGCATAAGAGGTAATACGTCCTATAC
>JACVCA010000259.1 GCA_016742295.1 Alphaproteobacteria bacterium
AAATTTTAAAGACGGAAGTGCTATATTTGTAAATGGGTTTTTGATTTATTATCCAAAAAGTCCGAAGTACATGCCACTTACTTCAGGTCACTTTATCACCATTCAAGAAGAATTTTCAGATATCAAAGGAGGAAAATGGGGGGCTATTAACCTTAAAGGGGAGGTAATAGTTCCGCTTGAATATGATTCATATGAGGAAGTTGATAAAATCATTGAGGAATGCAATTCTAAAAAATGAGATTTGCTATCTGGAATTTCAACAGCAACCCATCAAAAATTTAAAGCCAGCTTCAAATAAATCTTAATTTGCCTTATATGCCAATTTCATCAACTGGAATAGTTTCGTCATTAACTTTTTAAAAGTTGGCGTGTAAAACTTGATTTTCTCTTTATTTTGTAACCCAAGCTTAATGGCTACTATTATGGTATTATATTCCTAGATCAAAGCTGGGTTGAAAGGTTAAGTTTCCACTCGCTTGGTATTATGATAAGTTTACTTAAGAGTAGCATCTCTAAAAGAAATACGAAGATCTATAAAACTTAATCAGGGATATAAGAATATAAATCAAAGGTACAACATTCCTGAAATCCTAATCTACGATAAAGGCCAACATAGGGAGGGAAACATGAGGAATGTATTTGGCTATAGCCATATGCACGTGCTCTACGCATACGATACAAAGCCAACTGACTTAAAATACCTTGATGGCGCACAGAAGGCATCACTCCTCCCCAAATATTGACAGCAGCGTTTTTCCCCAAAAATAAAATCCCTATTCCGACAGGCTTACCAGTTTGGGTTGCTATAAAAAGCTCCATACGGGAGGTTAGATAAGGAGAAATAAAAATGTTTTTAAAAAATTCATAAGCGAGTCCTGGTGAATGATCTAAGGCCGCAGCAGATACACTATCAAATTGGTGTAAAAGTTTTTCTGTATTGACTCTTTGGATTTCAATAACAGAGCTTTTTAGCTCCACATCGGGAAGATCTTGAAGCTCATACACCATTCCTGTCAGAGATGAAAAAAAGTTAAGACCTTCTTTTTCACTAATATTTCTATAGTTTTTTGGCTGAGTTGAAGGTCCATTAACCCAGAAAAAAGGTGTACGCTTTTCTTTAAAAGAATTAATAATTTTAAGTGCTTTTAGAGGAAAATCTTCATTGTTAATACATACATTGTAAACGTAATTAAAGAGAGGATGGCCAAGTCCACTTGACATCCACTTAATACCAGCTTTGCTACTCGATGCCCACCTACCCAATTGGGCCAAGTAACTCAATGCTTCATATAACACCTGTTCATTAGCACGCTCAAAGGAAGAGTCTTGATGAAAAAGCTGAGGTGAGAAATCCGCTCGGATGGTCATTTTAAAGCCACTCGCTGAATTAACTATTTTATACAGTGTATTGATTTCATTCTATATTAAGCTTATTTTGTCCCACATGTAAATATAAAATATTTAAAAATGTGTAGATTGTTTTCTTTAAAGCAATCTTAAGCCTATAATGAAGAATAAAACTATTCTTGATCTTTTAGCAAAAACCTCATTCCGTTAATTCTAGATTTTAAAGCACTTCAAATGTCTCTTAAAGACCTTACAAGTATTTAAGGTTAACAAACTTATAAGTCACCTCTAAAAAATAATCCTGATCTTTTAGTCTTTCCTTAATTTTTTTAAGAGAGAATCAAAATTATGACATTTGAAAATATCAGGAGTACACTTAATGCCCATAAACCGTCTTATACAGTTACTTGGTTTAAAAAAAGCAATCAAGGATTTTAACCAGCTACTAAATGGCTTTAAACCTCAGCCTTCCTTTAGCGAGCCTAATTGGTCTTCTAAGAATTTTGAATCTTTTCAGCCCTTCAAGATCGCAGAATTTAAAGATAAAATCCATAACTTAACGGTTATTAATGAGTTTTCCGATCAACTTTTCATTTATGCGGCAGAGATCCTTAGACGAGACCCACAAAATAAGACGTTAACAGTAAATTCCTGTCATGGCATTACTACAGCTACTCTTAATGATTCGGGATGGCAGGATTTAAAGGAGATTAAGCCTTTACCAAAAGGAATATGCTCTAAAAAAGGCTATAACGCTTACTATCATCAATATAGCGGGGCTTTGGTTTACAT
>JACVCA010000260.1 GCA_016742295.1 Alphaproteobacteria bacterium
GTACAAGAGGGGCATGCAAGCCTTTCGCCGCAAGTGCGACACAAGGTTAAAGGCGCATAACCTCTGCGGTTAAGATAAAGCATAACCTGCTCTCCACGTTCTGTTGCCTCGGCAATTGACTTACGAAGGTCTGGCGAAAGCCAGGTTTGTGGCTCTCCTCGTGGGCGTTGAATATGGCGCATATCTATAATTTCTATCTGTGGAAGCAAAGCCCCACCATGACGATCTGGCAGGTGCAAACGCTCATACCGCCCCGACTCGCAATTCATTAAAGTTTCAAGCGCAGGAGTGGCGGTTACTAAGACGATGGGGATCTGTCCCAAATGCGCGCGGGCCACTGCCATATCCCGGGCATTATAGATGACTCCTTCTTCTTGTTTGAATGAGGCATCATGTTCCTCGTCAATCACAATCAACCCTAAATTAGCATACGGCAAAAATAACGCAGAACGTGCACCAACAACAACCCTCGCCTGTCCAATCAAAACAGAATGCCAGAGTTTTTGACGCTTAGCAGGACTAATTTCAGAATGCCATACTTCGGGTTTAACATTAAACCGCTCAGTGAAACGGCTTATCCATTGCGCTCCCAAAGCTATTTCTGGTAAAAGGACGAGAACTTGTTTTCCAAGTTTGCAAGCTTCAGCAATAGCTTCAAAATAGACTTCGGTTTTCCCCGATCCGGTTACTCCATCTAAGAGTATAGCGTGGAACTGAGGATGGTGCAGAGTATCACAAATATGTTTTGCTGCTGCTGCTTGGTCAATAGACAAGGGAATTGTCTCAAACCGCCAGGCTGGATCTAGTTTTGGCTTCTCGTGAGCTATAAGTAGACCCTTATCAATCATCCTCTTAACCACCCCCGGCGTAACCCCTGCGTGCATTGCAATATCTTTAAGGCTTTTAAAATGCTCATCTTGATTTAAAAGAGCAATAACCTTTTGGCAGGCAGCACTTAATTTGAGGGTTGGGTCATATGACAATAAACTGTAAACCAATTGAGGCGCAGGTGGTTCAAGGCCTTTACGTACACTGAGGGTCATACGCAAAATCGTCCCCAGAGGGGTTAAGGTATAAGCAGCAACCCACTTTATAAACTCAAGGGAAATCTCAGGTAATCTTACATTTGTAAAGATATGTTCAACGGTTTTAAGGCGCAGAGTTTGCTTTTTTTGCTCAAGCTGATAAGGAGAGCCCCACACCACTCCGTTAACTATCCGCCTTTGAACTGAAACAGAAACCACATCACCCCATTGAAGTGACATTCCTTCAGGCACAAGATAAGTATAGGCCCGATCTACCGGCATCGATACTAAGACGTCAACAGCTAAAGGTGGTGGTTTTAAAGGAGAAGACATCATAATGATTGTACGTTAAGAGGCAATAAGATCCAATTAAAATACGTCAAGAGCAAATCACCTTCCAGTACTATTTTCTTGAAAGTTTGTCCTAATGAGAAAGTAGATAGACGATGAATTTAAATTTCGTTTTTGTAATCTTGCTCGCTTGGATTACTGTTAAACAAAAATTAAAGCTGGATGGGTCATTAATTGCTTTAAGCTTTTCAGGAACGTTGCTCCTACTGCACCATCAACCACTCTATGGTCCACGGAAAGTGTGCAATTCATGACTGTTGCTATTTTAATTTCACCATGTTTAACAACCGCCCGTTTCTCTGCTGCCCCCACTGCAAGTATTGCTCCTTGAGGAGGATTAATAATCGCACTAAAATCTTTAATTCCAAACATTCCAAGGTTCGAAAGACTAAAAGTACCGTCTTGGTATTCTTCAGGCAACAATTTACCTGCACGCGCACGTTCAATCAATGCCTTGGCTTCTAGAGAAATTTCCAAAATACTCTTTTTATTGGCCTGACGTATAACGGGTGTAATAAGCCCACCTTCAATAGCAACTGCAACTGAGATATCTGCTGAAGTGTATTGACGAATGTGATCTCCTGCCAAAGAGGCATTGGCTTCGGGTACTTTCATCAAGGCGACCGCACACGCCTTGATAATGAGATCATTGACGCTTATCTTTGTCTCACTTTGGCCATCATTAATTTGTTTGCGCAGCTCAAGAAGTTGGTCCACTTCGCATTCGACCGTCAAATAAAAATGGGGGAC